>JBBRBS010000007.1:0-33443 GCA_038205615.1 Burkholderiales bacterium
TGTCGAAGAAACCATTGAAGAAGAACGAGTCGATGCGGGAGAGAGTGGAGGAGGACATCGCTAACATCCAAAGAAACCCTCAGTTAGTCCGCTCCTTTTTCTGCGCCGCAAGTGTAGCCTATGCTAAGGACTAGGCAGTAAGTCCATCTCTTTCTCCAATAAACCAGAAGGTGTGTTTGATCCGGCCATGCATCAAACCATCGTGGATTATCGTTTCCGCGATTCTAGCAAGCCGGTCGATGCCATAACTTACAATAGCACAAACATGGCCTTGGCTCCAGCGAACGCTCCCGCTCTTTTGCGTCGCTTCTCATCGGAAGTGAAGCGGGCCCCGGTATCGCGCGGCAGGCTCCGTTCGATGCTCAAAACCATCATGGTGCTCTGCATTGGCTCCTTGATATTGCTTCCGCTCTTACTGAGGAACCGCAAAGCTTAGTTTGTTAGCAGTATAACAATAATCCAATGTGCAAGGTATGCGATGCAAAAACAGAACAACAACAACCAGAGCTAGATATCTCCTATGGTCTGGCCTCCTCGTCGGCTTAGCCCTATGCCTGCGCGCTAACGACTTTGACCAATTAGTTTGCCAGTTCCAAGGTCCTGGGATGTTTAACGACAGGCTGCCAAACGGTTTGGACAGCTGCAGGATCGACCAGAACAATGACCCATCCCAACGGTGCGCAATAGGCAACTTGTGCATGTGCAGCTTCGGGGTTACTCCGAGTTATTATTGTCTCCAATGTGCAGTAGTTACACATGAAGTCAGCAGTCCGAGCTGTTTTTGTCCACACGGTGACCCTGTGATGCTCTTCGCCCAGTTCGGAAATGGTGAGTCATCTAGAAACTGCTATTGCAGCTACGACGAACAGGGGAGATCATCTGTCCCCGTGTATCCGTGCGCAGGATAGTCGCATGGTCTCTCCAAAAACTAGCTTGGCTGGTGCATGATCAAGCTTATTCCTGCTCCTGCCCCTCGGAGCGACCACAGCACCCGGTTGCAGTCTGTTTTGGCACCTGGTCTCATGTAAGTTGGTCGGCTCGTGAGATTGGATTACGCCAACCACAGTCATAAGATAACGGTTAATGAGATTGTCATATTCTCAACAGGCCTTGCTAGGCGGCCGCATAGAGCCGGCCCTGGGGCGTCGCTGCAGCAGCCACGCCAAATGCCCGCGGCTGCCCCTATTGAGGCGCTCCGCAATCCAGGCCAGCGGCATCTTCGTCTGCAAACGCAATTGCCATGCCAGTTCTACCTACCTCGGCTCGTCCTTGCGGCGCGCTTTAAGGTCTGCCTCGCTCCAACCCAGCCGTTTGAATCCTTCAACCACTAACCGCTCGGCCTGCACTGGCTTGGCCTCCTGCACCGCCTCCCCAAAATGGCTCGGTCTAGGCGGCGTGTCCGCCTGCTAAGAGATGCTGCCGACAATCTTTCCCGCCCAGGCACCAACCCCGATGTGAGGTGCTGCTAATGGACGCTGAACTCCGGGGCGGGACCGATGATCATTTCGCGAGCCTCAGGATGCTTCGGCCAGACTTCCGCATCATCCTGCTCGCCCAGGGCTGCGACCCCGGGAATCTCTTGCGCTCGCTTTCGATCGGCGCCTGGGGCTACATCTTCGCCCCTTTCTCGCCCAGCGAGATCTTTCACGCGCTCAGCCGAGCCAAGGAGGACCGCCTTGCCCTCTGCGCCCGGGCCGAGGCGTTGCTATTACGCGTCTTTCGTAGCCACGGCGTAGATGCAGGAGTAGCAAAACTGAGCGGGAGAGAGCAAGAAATAGCCGGATGTTTGTTGGAGGGCCTTTCAGACAAAGCCATTGCGGAGCGGCTGAACATTTCGCACCACACCGTGCATGTTCATCTGGTACGCCTTTTTCGCAAGTTGGGAGTACATACGCGAGAGGACATCGCCCGCAAGGCGTTCGGCCCAAGCCTTGAAACGTAACCTGTGCTGTAACCTCGTTTTCCTTTGGACTTGTATGCCAGCTCCGTGTCAAGATGCAACTCTGAATATGGAAGGCATCAGGAACTCCCTTCCAATGTTTCAGTGACTTGGTAACACTGTGAGACAAGAAATGGAGTTGGGTGTTGAGTATGCTGGAGAATTCCGCACGTCACCAACCCAAGGCATGCGGGACCTCTGCCAACGCGCCCCGGAGGTGGCAATAGTGAGGACCCCCGCCCTAATGGGCGACACTTGCCCCGACGTTGTCTGCAAGTGTAAGGTCGGCTAGATGAGCACCCAGGAGAAGATCGAACGCACTGCGACTTGCCTTAGCAGTTCCATCAGCCGGGGTTGTCTGGCGGAAAGCGTGGCACCGGCACACTTGGGGGCCTTTTGAGATGGTACATGCTGGAAAGGTGCGGCGATAGAATTTGAAAATTAACTACCCACAGTTGTGCTTCACCCGTATCGCGGCCTTCGTATTGCTTACTGAGGCCGCATTGGCGGGTGCATCTTCCTCACCGAATGGCGATTTCGGTAGGGGGTCGTCCGACCACGCCAAAGGTTATTCCGCAACAGGTAATCTTACTGTATCGGAGACCACCAGAACGGGGTCCGCCTCTATTTATAGCTATAGGTTTAAAGTCGCATACTCTGACGGGAATTGGCTCCTCGAGTCCGACGACGATCAACTTGCTGCCATGGGCACAGGTCTGAGTCGGCACATAGCGGCGGGGACGGATGGGAAAGATGTTTACATTGTCGCCACGCTGTCCTCGGAGTCCCCTTCCGACGGGGCGAAAGTGCGCCCGGCGGCTCCGAAGGGGCAATATCGCGTTCCATTTCTTGACGAGCCTCCAAAAGGCTTCGTCCCGGAACCTCAAGGTTACGTTACCACCGGTTCCAAGCCGCGGTTCGACGAAAATCTGCAGCTTTTGTGGTTCGCCCTGCTTTCTGGTAGATACTTGCAGGAACATGGCGTTTCAGACATTTTGCCCTTCTGGAGATTGGCAGAAATGAATTATTACCGTGTCCACTTGGAGCGCTGTCTGGAGCCTCCCGCATTGCCGGCTATCGTTAACTTTGTCTGTCCAGAATACTGGTATGACAACAACCATTCACCAAGAGCTTTTTCAGCTCCTTACCAGAATGGATTCATTGCAGGGGATTACCGGGTCAATGGCTGGACCAACTTTGCCGGTTTGAGAATTCCGATCGACTTTGAATTTCGTCACATCGTTACACCAAAGGCGGTCTCCCAAGGAGGTACCAATTCGGAGGTTACTCTGCAATGCAGAGGGAGGGTTACCGGCATCTCGGTTTTGGTCACCAACGCCACACTGCCTGACCCTCCCGCTAATTTAACTGTCACGGACTATAGATTCCGGGAGGAAGCCTTCCACATCGACAGCATGCATTATAAGCTACCTAAGGACGGGTGGCAGCGTGCTTCAAGCAAAATGCTGAGCAAACGGTTCGCCGCGGATCTGAGCAAGCTTCCGGTCCGTGGGCATACGCCCCGTGTCCCACGAGTGGTAATCGTATCAATCATGCTGGTTATAACGACTGTTCCAATAGTTTGGCTGATACTTGGGCAAATAACTAAATCAAAAACAAACAAGAATTAAATTATAAACGTCAGTACACCAACTAATGTAGGACGTGCAAGTGTCAAGCCTCACTATTGACACTGGGAACCGGTGATGATAAGAATGGGTTGTGCCAAGGGAGTTGCGGATTCAATATCCTGGGGCGATGTATCATGTGCTCAATCGGGGGGACCAGCGCGAGGACATCTTTCTGGATGATGAGGACCGGCACAAGTTCCTTGCCGCGCTGGAGCAGGCCTGTCTGAAGACCGATTGGCGAGTCCACGCTTATTGCCTCATGCGCAATCATTTCCACTTGGTAATTGAGACGCCCAAGGCCAACCTCGTTGCGGGAATGCACTGGCTCTCGGGAGTCTATACCAAGCGGTTCAACATCCGGCATAAACTCTGCGGGCATGTGCTGGCGGGCCGCTACAAGGCCCTGGCCGTGGACGGGAGCGGCAACGGCTATCTGCGCACGGTGTGCGACTATGTGCACCTCAATCCGGTCAGGGCGAAACTGCTGGCTCCCAATCAGCCGCTGGAGTCATTCCTGTGGAGCAGCTATGGGTGCTACCTCAAACCTCCGTCCCAGCGGCCTGCCTGGGTACGGGTGGACCGACTGCTGGGCGAAAAGGGCATTCCCAAGGACAGCGAGGCTGGGCGGCAGACGTTCGCCCTGCTGATGGAGCGCCGCCGCGCCGAGGAGAGCCGCGCCGACTACGAAGCAATCCGCGGGGCCTGGTGCCTAGGCTCCGAGCAATTCCGCCAGGAACTCCTGGCGGCTGCCTCAGAGCGCATCGGTCTGAGCCATTACGGTTGCACGCGGTATGAAACCGGTGTGCAAAAGGCCGAACGCATTATTGCTGAGGGACTGCTGGCCTCCGGTTGTCGGGAAGAAGATTTGCTTTCAGCGAGCAAAGGCGACCAACGAAAAGTCAGGCTGGCGCGGCGCCTCCGAGGAGAGAGCACGATGACGTTGAAGTGGATCGCAACATCAGCAGCAACGGCTTCACCTTCGCCGACAACCTGACGCTGTGGGCGGGTAACGCCAACGCAACCGCCACGCTGTCGGGTGCGATCGGGAATGCAGGCGCAGGATTGTTATCGGGTAGTTTGACCGTCAAGGCGGCCGGCGATATCACCAGCACGGCAGCGATTACCACACAAACGCAAAATGTCACGCTCAACAGCGACACCGATCAGGCGACTTTGCCGGGCGGGGGAATCATGCTCAATACCGGCTCCAGTATTTCAAGCCTTGGTGGTGCGATTGTGCTGGGTGGCGGCGTTAACCCGCTGACGGGGTATGCGATTGGCACGGCGGGGTCTCTTAACAGCGGCATTCATGTGCTCGGCAATATCACGGCCGGGGCTGGCAGCGTGACGATGCACGGGCAGAGCGCGCTGGGCGACGGTATTACTTTTGCAGGAGGAACGCTTGCCAGCGATGGCATAACGACTATCAATGGCACGACGTCCATGGCAGGTGGCGGTTCGGCGGCAACAACAATTGCCGGTGTTAATTTCCGGAATGCAGGTACACGCCTGACGACAGCTGCCGGCACAGTTACGATTACCGGGATTACAAGTTCAAATAATTGGTCTCAGGGCGTTACAGTCGATGCCGCCACGATTGAGACAACCGGTTCCGGCAGCCTGACCTTGAATGGAACGGATACCTTTCCGGGTGCCGGCGCCGCGAGTTGGGGGGTTGGCCTGAATACAGGCGGGCTCGTGCGCAGCACGGGCGCGGCGGGCGGTAGCCTGAACTTCAATTCGAACAGTGGTGATTGGGGGAGTGTGTTGATGAGCGGCAGCATCACCTCCAACGGTGGCGCAGTCAATATGACCGACCAGTCTACCAACGGGATATTTTTATTGGGCGCCGGGGGGATTAATGCCGGGACGAATGGCAGCATCTCCCTGACCGCAGATAAGACGAGCATTAGCAACCCCTTGCAAGCTACGGGCGGCACGCTGAGCATCAAGCCCTTTACCGCAGGTACAACCATCGGCATCGCCGGAGGTGTGGGTACGCTGGCATTGACTGCGGCAAACTTCGCCAGCAACTTTATGACCGGTTTCTCCGGTATCACCGTG
The DNA here is from genome assembly GCA_038205615.1 of Burkholderiales bacterium. Lineage (GTDB taxonomy): Bacteria > Pseudomonadota > Gammaproteobacteria > Burkholderiales > Gallionellaceae > Gallionella. The sequence continues at coordinate 5,635 of JBBRBS010000007.1, forward strand.
GGTGATGCTACCTCCGGTGCGATTACCGTCGGCGGCGCTGTCAGCGCAAACGACAGCCTCGCCTTGATCAGCAGCAGCTCGATTGCGATTAACGCGGCGCTGAGCGATGCCGTCAATAAAACGCTGACGCTCACTGGCGGCACGATGGTCAGCGGTACGGGCAATATCACCGCGACCAGTCTGTTGCTCAATGGCGCGGGTACCTACAATCTGAATACGGCAGCGGCCAACAGTGTCGGTACGCTGGCGGCAACCGGCGTGGCAGGACTGAGCTTTACCAACAGCGGTGTGCTAACCATTGGCGCGGTGGGTGCAAATATCGGCATTTCGACAACGGGCGCGATCAATTTATCGTCATCGGCAGGCTCGATTGCAGTGAATGATATTATCAACAGCGGCGGAGTGACCCTGTCAGCAGCAACCGGCATTACCCAGGCAGCTAACATCACGGCGACTGGCAACATTGCGCTGACGGCCAATGCGAATGGAGGCGTGGGTAATAATTTTGTTCAGCGCCAAGGGAGCATTGCGAACGCAGCGACCGGCAACATCACGATCAATGCCTATGATATTCAAGTAGGCAGCACATCTTCTGTGAATGCCGTGCAGTTGAACGCCAGCCACGACATTAAAATTCTCAACTCCGGTCTGTTCGGTGGCGGCACAGCGCAAAACTTCAAGGTGGACGATGCCTCTTTTGCCTATACGTTGCCGTTTGGTTTCTCCTTCTACGGCGTACCCTATGCCACGATGTACGTCAGCTCCAACGGCGTGATAACGTTCGGAGCAGGTACGACCGCTTTTTCGAGCAGCGCCGCAGGCCTGATCGCAGGTGTTCAGAATGTGCCAACCATCTCTCCTGCATGGTGTGACTGGATAACCACTGCCATCGCAAACAATGATATTTACATCCACCAGGCCAGCGCAACCAGTCTTGTTGTCCGCTGGGATGTGGCCAGTATTTCAAACAGGAATAACACGGCTAATTTTGAGACTGTGCTGTCACAACAAGGCAATATCTCGTTTAACTATGGAGCGGCCCCCGTCACTACTCCTAGCTACAGCGCAATTGTCGGCCTATCAAAAGCAGATGGCGTGCATTACACGCTGTCCTCGCACAATGCCTCCGCCAGCCTGAATAATCTGGCTACTGCATCGTTCAACTATGACGTGACCACAGGAAACTATCTCGAAACGCTGGCCGGTAATGGCGGGAACAGCATCAATGCAACTGCGGGTGTGTCGATGCTGGCGACAGGTGCAACCACCATCAGCAACGCTGTCAGCGCAGCATCAGTCAATGTGCAGAGCGGTAATGGGATTACGCTAGGTTCGACGGTCACGTTGACGGCCAGCACAGCAGGAAATGCCATCGTTATGGATGCAGGTGCCGGTAACTTTATCAATAGTGCCGGTGCTTCAGCACTGAACAATACCGGAGGAGGACGCTGGCTGGTCTATTCCTCCAGCACCGCGCTGGATAGCTTTGGCGGTTTGGCAAGTGGCAATCTTGCACTGTGGGGGGTGAACGCTGCCACTTATGCGCCAGCCAATGTAATCGAAACCGGCAACCGCTATCTGTTCAGCCAGGTGCCAGTGCTGTCGGTCAGCGCCAGCTTGAGCAAGGTGTATGGCGCCGACCTGTCACTCACGCCGCAGCCTGCGACGATCACGGGACTGATCAATGCGGCTGCCTACGGTAACGTGTTCAGTCAGGATGTCATTACAGGTGCTGCCAGTTTCACCTCGGCAGGCTTCGTTCAGACAGCAGGTGTAGCGGCATCCCCGTATGTGGTGAGCGTTACGCCAGGCACGCTGGCGGCGCCTGCCGGATACGGTGTAATCAGCTATGTGAACGGCAGTTTGACGGTGTCGCCTTTTGCGTTGATGGTGAGTGCCGTGGGGATTGATAAGGTTTATGACGCCACCACGGCAGCCACGGTCAGCCTGTTGGATAACCGCTTTGCCTGGGACGCCGGCAATCTTGGCATGAATTACGGTGCCAGCTTTGCTGACCAGAATGCAGGTACGGGCAAAGTTGTCAGCGTGAGCGCCATTACAGCTACAGGCTCTGCGGCTGGCAACTATTCATTCAATACGACGACAGTCACAACGGCCGGCATTACACCTGCAGCACTGAGCATCAATGCGGTGACGGATGCAAAAATCTACGATGGCGGAGTAAGCTCTGCCGGTGTTGTAACCTTCACCGGTCTGGTGGGTGGCGACACAGTGACGGGGGCGGTTCAGACGTTCGGCAGCAAGAATGTGCAGGGCGCGAATCTCAGTATCTTGAATGCAGCGGGTTACACCGTGAACGACGGGAATCTGGGCGGAAACTACACGGTCACGGCCAATACGGCAGCCGGCACTATTACTGCCAAAGCTCTGATCATCACTGCCGCTGGTGTGAACAAGCTATATGACGGATTGACCACGGCGACTGAAACGCTGACGGACAACCGTATCGCGGGCGATGTGCTGACGACAGGTTTAGGTGTGGCGAGTTTCCTCGACAAAAATGCTGCGATCGGCAAGATCGTGAACGTCAGCGGCATCACGCTCACCGGCGTTGATGCGGGCAACTACACGTTTAACAGCACGGCTGCGACTACGGCAAACATCACGCCTGCAACCCTGATCATTGCTGCAAATGCGGCAGCCAAGGTTTTTGACGGTATTGCTTATGCAGGTGGTGCCGGTGTCACTTACACCGGATTTATGAATGGTGAAACATCGGCCGTGCTGCTCGGCGCATTAAGCTATGGCGGCACGAGCCAGGGAGCTAATTTTTCGGGCAGCTACCTCATTACGCCAGGCGGATTAACCGGCAATAACTACAGCGTCGGTTACGTTAATGGGGCGTTGATGATCAGCGCGCCGCCGGTGATGCCGACCGTATTGCCTCCGCCTGCATTCCAGCCTCCTGTTGTCACGACAGTAACAGCGCCGCTGAGCAATCCGTTGGTCATTCTGCCCGCCAGTACACCTGCAACTCAGCCCGCAAGCGTGCCGGCGACAGCGGCCCAGCCAGCGGCTACCAGCGGCACTCAACCTGCGACCGGGACACAGCCGGTGAGCGTGCCTGCGACACCAACAACCCCCGCAGGCGCAATACCGGCCGCAAATCAAAACGGTTCCGGAGGTGTTGGCAGCGGCGGGGGGCTGCCAGTCGCAAGCAAACCGGTGGCGCAGCCTGCGGTCGGTTCGACAAGCGCCAAACAAAATGCAGCTGTTGCGATCAGTGGCGAACCTGCGATCACGCCGGATGCCGTCACAACGGCCGTCGCGTCTGTTCCGGTGACACCTAAAGCCTTGAGCACGATACTGGCCGCCTCCGACAGTCCGGCCAAGGGGCTGGAATCGCTGGCCGGAAACCGCGTTCAGTCTGCCGTTGCCAAGGGTATGAGTCCTGAACAGGCTGAGCGTACCGGCAATGCCTACAGTGCTGCGCTGGTGAAACAGATCAATCAGGGCGTGCCGATGAATGAAGCAATCGCACAGGCCGAGCAGGTGTTTACGGCGACTGAAAGTTTTCCGCCGCCGAAATCGATACAGGAAGTTGCAGTCAAGAACCTTGCCGCAGGCGGCAACGATGTCGCCAGACAGCTCACTTCTCTGGCCAATGCAGAAACCTCTTCCGGTTCGGCAGCCTTCGATCAAGCCTTGTCTTCTTCGCTGGCCAAGGGTATGAGTTTTACTGATGCGGTCAAAGTGGCGCAGGACGCTGTGCAGGTCGCCGATGCGATGGCTCGCGCAGATAGCAGCCCGCAGAGCATGCTGGCCAACAGCAGCGCAATCGGACGCTTGGGCAATACTTCGGCAACGTTTCAGAAGACGTTGAGCAGCCTGATGACGCGGGGGTATACGCTGGAAGAGGCGATGCAGCGCGCCACGCAACTGGCCGGGAACGAAGCCGCCTCAGCCGCTGCCGATGCGCGCAGTCCGTCTTATGCTCTGGCATCGGGCAACTTCAAGGCGCTGGAAGGACATGCAACCGATGGGAATTTCGGAAAGGCACTGAGTTCTGCTCTGGCACGCGGCGTTCCAATCGATGAGGCCGTTGTCATGGTCACGAAGCTGGAAGCGCAGGAGCTACGCGCGATAGCCGCCGATGCACGCAGTCCTGTTGCGGGTTTTTCGAGCGGACGTATCGTCACAGAAAAATCCAACGCCACTTTCGATCGGGCGCTGTCAAACGCGATTTCCCGTGGCGAAAAACCGGATCAGGCGCTGGTCAGTGCGCAGCGCGCATCCGCATCAGAAACGCGGGTGAAGCCGACGATCGCAACGGCACTGGCATCGGGTCATAAGGTGGAATCTTTGCTGATCGGCGAAAATACCAGCCGCACCTACAGGATGGTGCTGGGAAATTCACTTGCTCGCGGCCTGCCCGCAGCGCAGGCGATTGCATTAGCCAGACGAGCTGAGAATGCCAATGCATTTCATTATCCTCTGACTTCTGCACTGGCCAGGAAAATGAACGGCGGGGCCGGGAGTATAACTATGGCGGGTGGCAAGCCGCTGCCTGGCTGGCTTCAATTTAATCCGAAATCGGGTGAGTTCGTTGCATTCGAAGTCCCGCCTGGTGCGTTGCCGATGCCGGTGGTGATTCGCGTCGGTAAGCAGGAATACAAGATAGATATTTCGGAAGGTGGGCTACGGGGTAATAACAAGCAGTTCCGCACCAAGCCACAAATTTGATAATTGAGGAAGATGTTATATGGACATGAGTAAGCTGGTTAAACTGTCGCACAGCACACAGAAATGGAAGTTTTTTTCGGTGATTCTGGTGCTGATCGTCATCGCAGGTACGATTTTATCTTTGTTGACGCGAGTGACTTTTCTTCGAGACGACACCGAAACGCGCCCTCGTCTGGCGGTGGTCGCACCGGCAAAAACGACGGCGGGTGAAGCGCTGTTGCACGGTGCTGCGCTCTATGTCGAACATATAAACAGTCTGGGCGGTTACAAAGGCCGGCAGCTGGAGCTGCTCAGCGTGGATGAAACGGATGATGCCGCTGCTAAAATTGTCGCTGATAAACGCGTCGTCGGCGTGGTCGGTCATCTCGATACGGCAAGATTGAACGCGGCAGCACCCGTATATGCCGGAGCCAAACTGGCTTTTGCGACGACGCTGCCGTTAGCCTTACCTGTTCCCGGCGTTAATTCACTGGGCCTGGATCCTGCCGAAGAGGCGCGCTTCGTGGCCAATTACGCGCGCAACATTCAGCAACAACGGTTGATGTACGTGGTTCGCGAAAGCGGCGCGCGCTTCGATGCGATGGTCGATCCGCTGGTCGAGGTATACAAGCGCTTTGATACGCCGGTTCAGAAGATATGGACAGTCTCTTCAGGACCGGGCAGGGATGCCGAACTGAAGGCGTTTATCGACGAACTGCGCAAGATCGACGTGGGGGCGGTTTATGTCGCAGCAAGTCCGGAGCTCTCTGCGCGCATTGTGCAGAGCATACGCAGTACCGGTAATCTGCTCGAGGTGTTCGGTCCGTCTCAGCTGGCAACCGGCGCATTCAACGAGGAACTGAAAAAGGTTTCAGGTACGGACGCCTCGACACAGAGCCACGGCATCATCGCGGCTACCCCTGTTTTATTCGATACGGCTAACGATGATGCGCAGCGTTTTCAGACGCGTTATCAGCAAAAATTCGGTATGTCGCCGGACTGGCTTTCTGTCTTCGCCTACGATGCTGTACAGATTGCGCTGTCAAGTAAACCGGGTATTGATGAGCTCAAAGGATTGTCCGGGCATTTGAATTTTATCGATGGTCGCGCTCAGCTGCCCATCCAGATGGGTGCTTACAACGGTAAAAATCTGATTTCAGCCCCGATCCAACTGGCACCGATCGCCAAGGGTGCCAGTTTCAATTATATCGATGCGTTGCGTCAGGGACGTGTACTCTACGTGAATGATCGCTTCATGTTCAAGACCAACGTGGTTTACGTTGGTGTCACGGTCAATGAAGTCAGCAACGTGGATCGCCAGAAGGAGACGGCGACGCTGGATTTGTCGGTCTGGTTCCGTTACAGGGGCAAGTTTGATCCTCAGGATATGCAGATCGTCAATGCGGTCGAACCCGTCAAGTTTGGCGAGCCTGAAGAAATCAAGGACAGCGAAGACGTGCAGTATCGTCGCTATCGCATCAAACAATCGTTCCAGCTCAATTTTACGCACGACAAACGCGCTTATAACCAGCATGTTGCCGGAATAACTTTCCGCCACCGCCAGCTCAATCGCAATAACCTGATGTACGTCGTGGATGTGCTGGGCATGCCGACCGGCAATGCGCTGCTGGATGATTTGCAGCAGCGTCGTGTCATCAAGGCTGACACCGGCTGGATGGTCGATAACGCCTGGATCTCACAGGATCTGGTACGTGAGCGGGGCGATGGCGCGCCTCAGTATGTCGGCATGACCGGTGAGCAGCCGATGTTTTCGACGATCAGTCTGGGCGTGTTGCTCAAACAGGAAACCGTTGCCGCGCGCGATGTTATCGCCAGCGAATATTTCATCTATATCGCGATCTTCGGACTGTTAGGGACGCTGGCCGCGATTATGCTCGATAAACGCAAAATCGGTCGTTTCTCGGCTTTGCAATCCTGGCTGTTGCGCCTGATCTTCTGGCCGTTGCTGGTACTCTCGATCGGCAATCTGGCGATCGACTGGGCTTTCATGAACTGGGCGCCGGTCAACACACGCACGCTGGTGAGCATCTACGAAAGTATGTGGTGGCTGCTGGGTGCTCGCCTGACTGATATGGCGGTGCGCCGTTTTATCTGGACGCCGCTGGAGGAGAGGGCTGAGCGCAAGGTGCCGAACGTGATGAAGGTGATCGTTAGCATCCTGATTTTTGCGCTGGCCTTCGCAGGCATCATGGCCGTCGTGCTCAATCAGACGCTCACCAGCCTGCTGGCGACCTCAGGTGTACTGGCGATGATCGTTGGTTTGGCGGTTCAGTCCAATATTTCCAACGTGTTCTCCGGCATCATCCTGAATATCGAACGCCCTTTCAGGGTGGGTGACTATATCAAGCTCAACAATGTGGTCGGTCAGGTCAAGGATATTACCTGGCGCACCGTTCGCCTTGAATCGGGCGACGGGCCCATGGTGAGTCTGGCCAATTCCAAGGTGTCCGAAGCCATGATGGAGAATTTCAGCCTGGTGCCCAACGGCGTGAGTGGTGAAACGGTGTTTTATACGCCACCAGATGTTGCCCCTGAACGGGTGATGCCGATCATTGATGCGGCTATCGCTCAGGCCAGCTCCATCCTGTATAAAGAGGGGCCTATGTATGCACCCAAGGCTCGTTTCAATGGTGTCATCAATATCAACGGGCAATGGGTGGCCAGTTTCTCAGCGGGCTACCGTGTCTCAATGATGCCAAAGAAAGCAGCTGCACGCGAGGAATTATGGGGGTATGTTCGTCAGCAGTTCGTCGAACAAGGCATTCCCCTGATGCCAGCCAATAACACTCAGGTCAGCGTCATAAAGGATAAATGAGCCTCTTCGGTAAATTCGCTGTGCGGCTAAAGTCGTCCTGTTCCGGGCGAAGTGGATGCGCTCCTGTTATCAGAGCCGGTTTTTGTTGGCTGGCCGTGTTGCTGTTGCTGGCGTTGCCCGGATTGACCTGTGCCGCTGTGCAGACGCCGAAGACGGTTGATGTCGGGATTTATCTGAGCAACATTCCTTCTGTTAACCTGAAGGAAAAAAAGTTTCAGGCCAGTTTTTATATCTGGTTTCGCTGGACCGGTAACGAAATCAATCCGATGGAGAACTTCGGCATCGTCAACGGGCACATCGATTCCAAAGAGGCTTTGAACCAGAAAAAAATCGGCAATATCAACTATGCTTCATGCAAGGTGGAGGCGACGATCTATAGGAACTTCGATTTGTCGAGGTATCCGCTCGATCATCACGCGCTGAAAATACAGATTGAGGACAATCAATACAGCAGCGCTGACATTGCCTATCGTCCAGACAGAGAGAATGCCGGTCTCAGTCAGAAAATAAATGTTCCCGGATGGGTGATAGGCAAATTTGACAGCTATGTCTCGTCGACGGCCTATCCGACCAATTATGGCGACATCTCGCTGTCCAAAAATGCCGAGTCGAGCTTTCCGAGGTATACGTTTTCCGTGGATTTGAAGCGGGGAGGGTATGGAAGTTTCATCAAGCTGTTTTCGATGTTGTTCCTGGCGGCAGCGCTGTCTTTATGTGCTTTCAGGATCAGATCTGATCATATCGATGCGCGATTTGCTTTAGTCGTTTCAGGGGTGTTTCTGGCGGCGTTGACGCAAAGCACGCTGGCATCGAGTCTGCCAGAAAACGACTCGTTTTGCATGGCCGATCAGCTATACAATGTAACGATGGGATTCATTTTATTAGTTTTCATCGCCTGTATTCACACCTTCAATATGTATGTTGGCGGTGCTAAAGAAAAGGCGAACAGACTTTCACGCTTGCATGGTATTGTTTTTCTTGTCTGCTATGTCGTCGTTAATTTAATTGTCGTGTACGCCCCCCAACAGATTCTGTAAGCGCGCGTGAAGAATGCCTCGGTCACGGTATGGACGGTTGACTGACTAAACCGATTGACGCTGACGCGTTGTGGCATGAACTCGACAACTCGACACGCTGGTTCAGCGTGCCGAGTCCAGGGAATTCGTCGCACAGTTCGCTGTGGCTGATTTCGGTCAGGCGCGGCAAATCATGGATGACAGTCGAGACGTGTTCGACGAGATCGCCGCATTATTTGTGGCCGACGCGCCGCCGCATATGCAGCATATCAAGGAGGGGCTGCTGCAGCGTGATTCGGGTGTCGTGCGGCGCAGCGCGCATACGCTCAAAGGCATGGCCGGCATATTTGCCGCCGAGCGCACGCTGAGGGCCGCCGAGCGGGTCGAGCATAACGCCGGGCTGCCGGAATGTGGCGAGGCGGCAGCGCAGCTGGATGCAGCGCTGTCGGAGTTGATTGCAGCCATCAAAGCCTATCAGTGGTAATGGCGAACGGAGTGGTAAAATCACCTGCTTTAAGCCGATGATCCCCCGTGCGCCCGAAACCTTCCCCGAATTACCTCACAGGTTATCCCGCAGCGCTGGCAGAGCAGGTGCAGCAGCTGATCGAGCAAGGTGAACTTGCCGACAGGTTGCTGAAAAAATATCCTGCGGCGCACAGCGTGCGCACCGATCGCGCGCTTTATGACTTTGTCTCGGAAGCAAAAAACAGGTATTTGCGCAACACCGGCGCACTGAGTCGCGTGGCGTTCGACAGTACGCTGCATGTCGAACGTCGCGCGCTGGGCATGCATACCAGCACTTCGCGCGTGCAGGGCATCAAGCTCAAGACCTGTCGTGACATCCGCATCGCGGCCGTGTTCAGGGAAATGCCGGTTGAATTCCTGCGCATGATCGTGTTTCACGAACTGGCGCACTTCAAGGAGCGTGAGCACAACAAGGCCTTCTATCAGTTGTGCCAGCACATGGAGTCGGATTATCACCAACTGGAGTTTGATCTGCGTGCTTATCTCACCTGGCTGGCCGCGACTGGAAAACCGCTCTGGTAAATGCCGGTCGTGTAAACAGGTTGCTTTCGGAAAACCGGGGTGATTTGTATCCATAAATTCGGAAAATGACAGCCTTCCATACGATCAGCCTCGGTTCTTCTGGATTGCATACTTTCATCCCGATGCCTGCTATAGTTTGAGCTATTATTGACGCTCTACATAAAACTGATCTAATCAGATGAAAAGAATCTGGCCTGCTTTAGTGTTATTGGCTGTTCTGGCGGCAGCGCTGGCATGGTGGGCTTGGCCGAAGAATCCTCCGCCGATTCGCATTGGCGTGCTGCATTCGCTGACCGGCACGATGGCCGTCAGTGAACGTCCGCTGATTGATGCGGTGCGCCTCGCGGTCGAGGAAATCAATGCCAGCGGCGGCCTGCTCGGACGGCCTGTAGAAATGGTGATAGCGGATGGCAAATCCGACGATGTGGTTTTCACTGCTGAGGCCGAGCGCCTGATCACGCAGGAAAAGGTCAGCGTCCTGTTCGCCTGTTGGACCTCCTCCTGCCGAAATGCGGTGAGGCCGGTAGTCGAGCGACACGGGAACCTGATGTTCTATCCGGTTCAGTACGAAGGTCTGGAGCAATCGCCGAACATCTACTACACAGGTTCCGTACCCAACCAGCAAATCATGCCCGGCACGCGCTGGGCTCTGGAAAATATGGGTAAACGGGCCTACCTGCTGGGTTCCGACTACATCTACCCGCGCGTCGCCAACCGCATCGTCCGCGATATCGCGGCTGCGAACGACAGTGAGGTTCTGGCAGAACGCTACCTGCCTCTGGGCGAGACGGATTTTACCGCCGTCATCTCAGAATTACGCACACTCAAGCCCGACGTGGTCTTCAATAACCTGAACGGCGACAGTAATCTACATTTCTTCCGTGCGCTGTTCGACGCGGGACTCGGTAATCTCGCCATTGTCTCCTTCAGCCTGGCCGAAGATGAGGCCAAGGCGATCGGAGCGGCTGCTTTTCATCCTCGGCATTATGCGGTGTGGGATTATTTTCAGAGCCAGACCGGCGATATCAACCAGCGCTTCGTTGCCGCTTTCCGGGCGCGCTTCGGTGCGCAACGGGTGACCAGTTCCCCCGTCGTGGCGGCCTATGTCGGCGTACACCTGTGGGCTCAGGGTGTGCGCAGTGCCGAGACGGTGATGCCGGAAACAGTGAACTCCGCCGTCTCGCGGCAAAGCTTTCCCGGCCCCGCCGGCATCGTGGTGTTTGACAGAAGCAGTCGCCACCTGTGGAAACCCGTGCAAGTCGGCCATGCGCGCGCCGACGGTCAGTTCGATCGGGTGTGGAATTTCGGCGACGCACTCCGCCCCAGACCATTCCCCGACTACCGCCCGCGGTATGACTGGATCAAGGCTGTCGAGAACGTGAAAGAGCGGCCATGAAGGCGATTCCCATTACACTCAGGTTACTGCTGAGCTACCTGGTGGTGGCGGTGCTGCCGCTGCTCGGTATAAGCATCTGGTATGTCAGCGTATATGAAAGCTCGCTGAACACGACCATGCAGGAAAACATGAACGACATTGCGGATAAAAAGGCCGACCAGATTGAGGTGTTCCTGGCCGAGCGTCTGACCGGTGCGGCTCAGATCAACCATAGCGAACTTACCCGCAAAGCGCTGGCAGCGTTTGGCAAGGCTTATCAGGCCGGCGGCCTGGACTCCGCTGCCTACCGCGCCGCCGAGAGAAAACTGAGCGATGACTTGAAGGAGCACGCCACAAGTTTAGGATACTGGGACTTGCTGTTGATCGATCGTGATGGCAATGTGGTGTTTTCGGTGGCGCGTGAGGACGATCTCGGTACCAATCTGCGCACCGGCCCCTATCGCGATACAGAACTGGCGCGGGGCTTCGACCTCGCGATGCATTCTTTGCAATTGCACCTGACCCGTTTCGCGCCTTATGCGCCTTCTGCACAACGCGCGGCGGCTTTCGTTGTGTCGCCGATTCGGGAAAACGACAAGACCGTAGGTGCGCTGGCCTTGCAGCTGAACCTGGATCGTCTCGATGCCGTGGTGCAGGATAGAACCGGTCTGGGAATAAGCGGCGAGACCGTGCTGGCCCAACTTGATGGAGACCAGGTACTGTTCACGGAGCCGCTCAGGCATGTACCGGATGCGGCCTTCCGTCACCTCCTGCCCTTAGGCGAGGCCGCGCTGCCGCTGCGTCAGTCGCTTGCGGGTATCGCCGGACACGCGATGACGAAGGACTATGCCGGGGTCGATGTTGTCGCGGCCTGGCGCTACCTGCCCTCGCTGCGCTGGGGTATGGTGGCCAAGATCGATACTGAAGAGGCACTGGCATCGGCAGTCCGTCTGCGCCGCCTCACCTATGCCGTGCTGATGCTGTTTCTGGTGTTGTCCGGCGTTCCGGCCTATTGGCTCGGGCGTCGGCTGACGCGCCCCATCATCGATCTCGCCGAGGCGGCCGAAGGTATCGCCCATGGTGATCTCACGCGGCGCGCTCAGACGGGCGGGTTCGCTGAACTGGGGCGTATGGAGGAGTCCTTCAATACCATGGCGGACAAGCTGGCGGACGCCCGGAAAGGTCTGGAAACCCAGGTCGTGGCACGCACGACGGAATTGCAGTTGCAAACGGCGCGCCTCGTCGAGGCGCAACACACCGCCCGTATCGGCAACTGGGAACTCGACCTGGTGAGCGGCACGCTCTTCTGGTCGGGCGAAATATTCAATATTTTCGAGATCGATCCGGCCCGTTTTTCTGCCAGCTACGAAGGTTTTATCAGCGCGATTCATCCCGAGGATCGCGAGCGCGTAAATCGGGCTTACACCGATTCGCTGGCGAATCGCGCGCCCTATGAAATCGAGCACCGTCTGCTGATGCCGGACGGACAGGTAAAATGGGTCAGCGAACGCTGCCAGACATATTACGACGAACAGGGCAAGTCCTTGCGTTCCACCGGCACCGTGCAGGACATCACAAAACAGAAAAAGGTGGAGCTTGAGCAAGCGCGTTTTTCGGCCATTGTGGCATCGTCTGATGATGCCATCATGTCCAAGACACTGGATGGCATCATCACCAGCTGGAATCCTGCCGCCGAGCGGATTTTCGGCTACTCAAAGCAGGAGGCCATCGGTCAGCCGATGGTCATGCTCATCCCGCCGGATCGCGTCCACGAAGAAGCGGAAATCCTCTCGCGTATCGGTTGCGGAGAAAATGTCGATCATTTCGAGACAGTGAGGGTCAGAAAAGACGGATCCCCCATCTTCATATCGGCCACCATTTCACCGCTCCGGGATGGCACGGGAAAAATTGTGGGCGCATCAAAAATTGCGCGCGATATCACCAAAGCCAAACAAGCGGAGATCGCCCTGGTCGAGGCCAAGCAGGCGGCTGAAGCTGCCAGTCGGACCAAATCCGAATTTCTGGCCAACATGAGCCACGAGATACGCACGCCGATGAACGCCATTCTCGGTCTGACGCGGCTGGTGCTGGACAGCGAGCTAAAACCGCAACAGGAAAACTATCTGAGGAAGGTGGTCACTTCTTCCCGCAGTCTGATGGGTATCCTCAACGACATACTCGATTATTCAAAGATCGAGGCCGGGCACATGAAAATCGAGCACGTTCCGCTGCGCATTGAAGAAATACTGCGCGATATGGCGGATTTGTTCAGCGCGCACCTTGAGGAAAAAGGGCTGGAAATATTTTTTGACATCGGCCAGGAAGTGCCGATAGAGATACTGGGCGACCCGTTACGGCTTGCTCAGGTTTTAAATAATCTGGTGGGCAATGCCACCAAGTTCACCGAACACGGTGAAATCCACATCAAGGTGGCAGCCGAACCCGACGGGGATGAACTGCTCCTGCATTTTTCCGTTCGTGACACCGGTATCGGCTTTGACGATCAACTTGCCGAAAGCCTGTTTCAGCCGTTTGTTCAGGCGGACAGCTCGGTCACTCGCAAATTCGGCGGCACCGGACTGGGATTGTCGATCTGCCATAAACTGGTGACGCTGATGGGTGGGGAAATTACCGCCAGCGGCATTGCGGGTGTGGGCGCCACGTTCAGCTTCAGCATCCGCGCCGGTCGCTCGACGACAGCCACAACGGCGCCGGACCTGCAGCAGCTGACTGGACTCAAGGTGCTGGTGGTGGACGACCAGGAAACGTCGCGCCTGATTCTGCGTCAATTGCTTGAGGCGTGGCGGCTTGAAGTGCAAACGACCGCCTCCGGCGCCGAGGCGCTGTACAGTATCCGGGAGGCTGTGCTGGCGAACCGGCCCTTCGATATGGTATTGCTCGATTGGCGCATGCCCGGCATGAGCGGGCTGGAGGTAGCGCGGCAGCTCGAGCAGGCGACCGGTCAGGGTGTCGCGCCCATGCTGATGGTGATGATCACAATGCATGACCGTGAAGCGTTGCTGGCGGAAGCCGGCTCGTTGCGACTCGACGGCGTACTGACTAAGCCGGTGGTTCCGTCGCACCTGTTCGATATCCTCGTCAACCGCCGCAACCTGCCGGTGCGCGCGCTCGCCACCGAATCTGCCGTAAGCTCGACGGCGGTGCGTTTCGACGGTGCGCGCATCCTGCTGGTGGAGGATAACGCACTCAATCAGGAGGTTGCTGCCGCCTTTCTGGAGCGGCGCGGCGCGACGGTGGTGCTGGCCAACAATGGCGCCGAAGCGCTGGAACGGGTGCAGGGGCAGCCCTTCGATGCCGTGTTGATGGATCTGCACATGCCCGGTATGGACGGCATAGAGGCTACACGCCGTATCTGCGCCATGCCAGAAATTCAGGACCTGCCCATCATCGCGATGACGGCCGCTGTATTGCAGGAAGACCGCGAACGATGCACTGCCGCCGGCATGGTGGATTTTGTCGCCAAGCCGGTCGATCCGGAAGAGTTGAGCCTGTGCCTGAAAAAGTGGCTGCATGCCTATGTGCGGCGGACGCCTGTGAGTGCCGCCGAACGGGCAGCGCCGGAACTGCCGGAACTGCCGGGCTTCGATCTGGCAGCCGCTTTGCATCGTCTGGACGGAGACTTGTCCCGGCTGACGCGTTTGCTGCGCGGCTATGCCGAGGAGCGGCGCGATGCGCTGTTGCAACTGGATGCCCTGCTGCAAGCACAAGCGGGTGCGGCGACCGCCGATTTGCTGCATGCCCTGCGCGGCGCGGCAGCTAATCTCGGCGCGACGGACTTGGCCGTGGTGGCGCGGCAACTGGAACAGGAAATCCGTGCCGGAGAAGAGCTGCATTCCCGCGCGGCTTTTGCCAGCGCGCTGGAGGCGGCGCTTGCCGCCATTGCCCACGCTTTCCCGGAACCTGAGGCTGAGACGGATGTGCTCGCTGAGACGGACTTGCGCGCACTGGCCGAGTTGCTTAAGGCTCTCGTGCCTTATCTGCAGGAAGGCGAACTGATTCCTGACGAATTGACGCAGTCACTGCGCCAGTTTTCGCTGCAAGACCTGCCAAAGAATCCGTTGCGTAAACTGATCCGGAATATAGATCATTTCAACCATGAAGGCGCTTTATCTGACATCATGCAGCTGGCTGCCATCCTGAATCTGGAAATAAACACATGACAATACCAATCCCCGAAAAACCGCTGATTCTCGTGGTGGATGATATACCCGAAAACATCCATGTTCTGGCTAACGTATTGAAACAGGATTGCCGCATCAAGACCGCCACCAACGGGGAAACGGCGCTGAAGCTGGCCATGCAGGGCGAACATCCCGACCTGATCCTGCTCGATGTGATGATGCCCGGTATGAGCGGCATAGAGGTTATGCGGCGCTTGCGCGACAATCAGGAGGCGCGTGATATCCCGGTTATTTTCGTGAGCGCGGATGCATTGGAACAGTCCCAAATGGATGGTTTGACACTCGGAGCCGACGATTACCTGATAAAGCCGGTCAATCCAAACCTGCTCAAGGTGCGGGTGCGCAACCTTCTGGAGCGCAAATACTCAGAGCGCCAGCTCCGGCTGGCCGCGCATGTGTTCAGGCACAGCAGCGAAGCGATCATGATCAGCGACAAGGAAAACTGCATCATTGAAGTCAATCGGGCCTTCACAGAGCTGACCGGCTACAGTCTTGACGAGATAAAGGGCAGAAACCCGAAGATGCTGTCCGCCGGGCAAACTTCCCCAGAGGTCTATCTGGAGATGTGGCAGAGCATCGCCGAGAAGGGAAGCTGGCAAGGCGAACTTTTGGATCGAAGCCGCGACGGGCGGGACTATCCGAAATGGCTGAGCATCTCGGTGGTGCGCAACGCCTACGGTGACATTGATTTCTATATCGCCAGCTTCACCGACATCAGCGAACGCAAGGAGACAGAGCGGCATATCCGTCACCTCGCCGACCATGATTCCCTGACCGGCCTGCTCAACCGATTCGGCCTGCAAAACAGGATGGAGCAGGCCATCGCGACGGCCAGACGCAAAAAATACATGATGGCCGCGCTGCTTCTCGACATGGACCGTTTCAAGCAGATCAACGACACGCTCGGCCATGCAGCGGGAGATGCGATGCTGGTTGAGGTGGCGCGACGCCTGCGAGATACCGTGCGCGACTGTGACATCGTCGCGCGTCTCGGGGGAGACGAATTTGTCGTCATACTCACCGAGGTGGAGAACCCCACGGGAGCCATACGTGTCGCCGAAAAGATTCTCGGCAGCCTCGGTCAGACATATCTGTTCGGCAACAACGAAATGTATTCGACCCCGAGCATCGGCCTCGCCCTGTTTCCGAACGATGGACAGGATTGCGACATGTTGATGAAACACGCCGACACGGCGATGTATCAAGCCAAGGAACTTGGCAGAAACAATATCCAGTGCTTCACAGAGGGGATGGCTCTGGCGGCCGGTGAGCGGCTGAAAATGGAACAGGATTTGCGCCAGGCGATCGAGGCAGGGCAATTCGAGCTTTACTACCAGCCGAAACTGGATGCCCGGCAAGGAGGCCTGTTGGGATTCGAGGCTCTGGTGCGGTGGAATCACCCTCTTGATGGATTGGTTTCTCCCGGCAAATTCATCCCGGTTGCCGAGGAAACCGGATTGATACTGGCACTTGGTGCCTGGGTTATGGACGAGGCTTGCAGGCAACTGCGCGTCTGGCGTGATATGGGGTTTGCCGAGCTGTCCATGGCGGTGAATCTGTCTGCACACCAGTTGCGCTCGCCAACGCTGCTGACGGATCTCGTCCTGACCCTGGAAAAACATGGACTAGCTTATGCCGATCTGGAGATTGAGGTTACCGAATCAGTGGCCATGCGCGACCCTGAGGCCAGCATCGGCCTGCTACAGGCATTGCGCATCATGGGGGTGCAGCTCGCGATCGACGATTTCGGCACCGGTTATTCCTCACTCAGCTACCTGAAGCTTCTGCCGGTTCACACACTCAAGCTCGATCAATCATTCGTCAAGGATGTCGAGAACAACCCAAGCGATGCCTCAATCTGTATCGCCACCATTAATCTGGCGCACAACCTCAATATCAGCGTCGTCGCGGAAGGAGTCGAAACTGAAGCGCAGCGCAAGTTCCTCTCCGAGCATGGATGCGACATCCTGCAAGGTTACCTGTTCAGCAAGCCCCTGCCCGCAGCAAAAGCGCTGGAGTTCATTCGAGACAAGACAAACAGCGCAGACTAGCGGCCCCTCTCTACTGACTCTGATGGAGTCACTAGCCATTCGACTAATGCATCAAAAAACGAAGCACAAGTCGCAGGTTATCTCCAGCAAGCGGGGGAGAGGAGTATGGTCTCGTTATGCAAGTGCTGCTATAGCGCCCTTACCTTCACGGTTTTGCCCTTGACCTTACCGGCTGACAATCTGCGTACTGCCTCGCGAGCGATGTCCTGTGTGACGGCCACGTAAGTAGAAAAATCGGTCACGGTGATCTTGCCGACTTGTTCGCGTGTAAATCCGGCATCGCCTGTGAGCGCGCCCAGTACGTCGCCCGGACGAATCTTTTCCTTGCGACCGCCCAGAATCTGCAACGTCACCATCGGCGGCACCAGCGGCGCTTCAACTTCATCCTTTAACTCGGCAATCTCGTGCCATTCCGGTACGCTGCCTGTCATCTTCGCGATACTGACGATGCGGTGGCGATCGGAAGGTCCGCACAGCGAGAGCGCCCAGCCCTGTTCGCCGGCGCGCCCCGTTCGACCGATGCGATGGACATGGATTTCAGGATCCGGCGTGACATCGACGTTGATGACTGCTTCGAGCTGCGCGATATCAAGACCCCGTGCCGCCACATCGGTTGCCACCAGCACCGAACAACTGCGATTGGCAAACTGAATCAGCACCTGATCGCGTTCCCTTTGTTCCATGTCGCCATTGAGCGTCAGCGCATAAATTCCCTGTGCATGAAGCACTTCCAGCAGGGATCTGCACTGCTGCTTGGTGTTGCAAAAAGCCAGCGTGCTGACCGGGCGGTAGTGTTTGAGTAAGTGACCGACTGCTTCCAGGCGTTCCTCGTTGCTGACCTCATAGAAGCGTTGGCGGATTTTTCCGGCATCGTGCTGTTCCTCCAGTTTCACTTCCTGTGGATTGCGCATGAACTGGCGTGCCAGACGCGCGATGCCATCCGGATAGGTTGCCGAGAACATCAGTGTCTGACGATCACTCGGGCAATGTTTGGCCACAAATGCGATGTCGTCATAAAAACCCATGTCCAGCATGCGATCGGCTTCATCGAGCACCAGCGTGTTGAGCGCATTCAGATCCAGCGTGCCGCGCTCCATGTGATCCATGATGCGACCGGGCGTGCCGACGACGATGTGCGCGCCGTGTTCGAGGCTTGCGATCTGCGGGCGCATCGTGGAGCCGCCACATAGCGTCATGATCTTGATGTTGTCCTCGGCGCGTGCAAGACGGCGGATTTCCTGCGTCACCTGATCGGCCAGTTCGCGCGTTGGGCACAGCACCATGGCTTGCACCGCGAAGCGGCGCGGGTTCAGGCGGGTGAGCAGCGAGAGCGCGAATGCCGCCGTCTTGCCGCTACCGGTCTTGGCTTGTGCGATCAGATCGTTGCCTGCCAGCGTGATCGGCAGGCTGGCCGCCTGAATCGGCGTCATCTGAAGGTAGCCTAGCTGCTGCAAGGTTGACAGCAGTCCGGGGGAGAGTGGCAGTTCGTTGAAGGAGCGCGCGGCGGAATTGGCCGGGGCGTCGAATGGGTTTTGTATATTATCGTTCATGCGCCATTATCCTATAAAAAGTAGTTGCTTATCCACGCAACGATTTTCAAGATGATATTGCCCCTGAGCAATTTGAGTTGGCGTGGACGGAAAATTGTAGAATTTTTTGGGTTGCGCACAACATCCGCTCGTATAATGAAACCCTGTACTACCTGCCAGGTGAGCCATGAAAACAGCCAGCCGCACGATCGTTTTTATTTCGGATGGAACCGGTATTACAGCGGAAACGCTGGGCAATGGCCTGCTCTCGCAATTCGATGACATCGAGTTCGCTCATGTGCGCTATCCCTTCACGGATAGCATGGAAAAGGCCGATGCGTGTTTGCAGCGTATTACCGAGATTGGCAGGAAAGACGGCGTGCGTCCGGTGGTCATCATGACGATGATGGACGGGGGAATCGCAGCTCGCCTGCGTCAGGCGGATGCGTTGTTTCTGGATTTGTTTGAGGCCTTCATCGCACCGCTGGAACAGGAATTGGGTCAGCGATCCACGCATAGTGTAGGCCGCAGTCATGGTCAGGAAAACCGCGAGTATGCCAAACGCATTGCGGCAATGAATTTTGCGCTGGCGCACGACGACGGTGTTTCCGCAGCGGATCTTAAAAATGCCGATGTGATACTGGTTGGCGTATCCCGCAGCGGCAAGACGCCAACCAGCCTGTATCTGTCGCTGCAATTCGGCCTCAAGGCCGCCAATTACCCGTTGATTCCCGAAGATTTTGAGCGCGACCGTCTGCCCGATTCGTTGCTGCCCTACCGCGACAAGCTGTTCGGACTGACGATTGCACCTGAACAGTTGCATCGCATCCGTGAAGAGCGGCGCCCGAACAGCCAGTATGCATCGCTAGTCAACTGCCGCGCTGAAGTGGCCGCGGCCGAAAGCCTGATGCGCCGCGCAGGCATAAACTGGCTCGATATGACCTCGCGCTCGATCGAGGAAATGGCGGTGCACCTGCTGCAGGCAATCAACAAGCGCCAGGAACCCAACGTAAACAATAACCCGTAAACAGGAGAATCAGCATGCATCCGTACGTGATTTCGTTCCAGTCGTTAGGTATCTCGGACATCGATCAAGTGGGCGGCAAGAACGCATCGCTGGGCGAGATGATCAGCAACCTCAGTGAAACGGGCGTCTGCGTGCCGGGCGGGTTTGCCACGACGGCACAGGCCTATCGGGATTTTCTGGCTGAGGGCGGACTGGCAGGCAGGATCGAGCAGGCCTTGTCCACGCTGAATGTCGAGGATGTCAACGCGCTGGCCAAAACTGGCGCCGAGATTCGCGGCTGGATATCCGCCGCCCCTTTGCCGTTGAAGCTGGAACAGGCGATACGCGAGCACTATGCCCAGTTGGCAGGCGAGGGGGATGGCAGTTTCGCGGTGCGCTCTTCCGCCACCGCTGAGGATTTGCCGGATGCCTCCTTCGCGGGACAGCAGGAAACCTTCCTGAATATTCACGGCATTGACAACGTATTGCATGCCATCCGTGAGGTGTTCGCCTCTTTGTACAACGACCGGGCCATTTCCTATCGCGTGCATACGGGTTATACCGGCTCCCATGTTGCGCTCTCGGCCGGCGTGCAGCGCATGGTGAGATCAGATCTGGGTGCATCTGGCGTGATGTTCACGCTGGATACCGAATCAGGCTTCCCCGATGTGGTGTTCATCACCTCGGCCTATGGGCTGGGCGAGATGGTCGTGCAGGGATCGGTCAATCCTGATGAATTTTATGTTCATAAACAGAAGCTTGAAGAAGGTTATCCCGCCGTGGTACGACGCAGTCTCGGCTCCAAGTTGCAACGCATGGTGTTTGATACCGAACGTGCTGCGGGGCGCTCAACCCGCATCGAAGAGGTGCCATTAGCTATCCGTAACCATTTCTCACTGAGCGATACGGAGGTGCTGGAACTGGCCCGCCATGCGATGGCGATCGAAAAACATTACGGCAGGCCGATGGATATCGAATGGGGTAAAGATGGTCAGGATGGCAAACTCTACATCCTGCAGGCGCGCCCGGAAACAGTGCAGTCGCAGGTTACGGGCATTGGGGCGGGGAAATATCGCCTGAGCCGGCGCGGCGAGGTGCTCATCGAGGGGCGCGCGATCGGTCAGAAAATCGGCATAGGCCCGGTCAGGCTGGTGGCGAGTTCATCTGAGATGGACAAGGTGCAGGCAGGCGATGTGCTGGTCACCGATATGACCGATCCGAACTGGGAGCCGGTGATGAAAAAGGCATCGGCGATCATCACGAACCGGGGCGGGCGTACCTGTCACGCGGCGATCATCGCGCGCGAGCTGGGGATTCCTGCCATCGTGGGCTGCACTCACGCGACCAGCGCATTGAAGGAGAACGAAATTGTCACGGCGTCCTGCGCCGAGGGCGATACGGGTTATGTGTACCGGGGAAGTCTGCCGTTCGACATAATTGCGCCCAGCGAACTGGCGCTGCCCGTCATCCCGATCAAGTTGATGCTGAACGTGGGCAATCCGATGCTGGCTTTCGAGTTCGCGCAAATGCCATCGAAGGGGATTGGTCTTGCGCGGCTGGAGTTCGTCATCAACAACATGATCGGCATACACCCCAAGGCGGTGCTCGGATATGGAAACTTGCCCGCAGAGGTGCGGGACGCGGTGTTGCAAAAATCCCAGGGTTACGCCGATCCGGTCGCGTTTTACGTGGGAAAATTGACCGAAGGGGTTGCCTGCCTCGGTGCCGCGTTCTGGCCGCGTCCGGTCATCGTGCGTCTGTCCGATTTTAAGTCCAACGAATACCGAAAATTGCTGGGCGGCGAGATTTTTGAGCCTATAGAAGAAAATCCGATGATCGGTTTCCGGGGAGCCGGACGTTACGTCGCTGAATCCTTCAGGGATTGTTTCGAGCTGGAATGCCGCGCGATGAAAAAAGTGCGCGAGGAGATGGGCTATACCAATGTCGAAATCATGGTGCCGTTCGTGCGCACCGTGCAGGAGGCGCGCGAGGTGGTCGGAGAGCTGGCGAAAAACGGCTTGCGTCGCGGCGAAAACGGGCTGCGCCTGATCATGATGTGCGAAATTCCTTCCAACGCGTTGCTGGCCGAAGAATTTCTCGAATACTTCGATGGATTTTCGATCGGTTCGAACGACCTGACTCAGCTGACGCTGGGACTGGATCGCGATTCTGCTCTGGTCGCCAACCGTTTCGATGAACGCGATGCGGCGGTGAAACGCCTGTTGCAGATGGCGATTTCTACCTGTAACCGGCTGGGGAAATATGTCGGCATCTGCGGTCAGGGCCCGTCCGATCACTTCGACTTCGCGCAGTGGCTGATGGAGCAGGGCATCCAGACCATTTCACTGAATCCGGACACGCTGCTGGAAACCTGGCACAAGTTAGGCGAGGTGGGTAAACAGGAATAGCATCCCGCGAATTCAATGGTTCTGACCCCGTCATTCGTGAACGAAGGGTGAAGGGGGCGTGCCAATAGCTGCAATTCAAAGTTTGAGATTTACGCAATTTATACGGGTAAAATATTTTCCATGTCAGCTTCCCTTGTGCATTTAGATCGCCACAGCAAAATTCATGCGCTGCTTGATGAGTACATTGAGATGTATTCTTCACGGGATGATCTCCTGATAACACGCTTCAGTGAAAATTTCAGTGGCTACACGGGCAGCGGCGACTTTCTGGTCAAGGATCTGGGTGAATGGATTAAAATCACCCGGCAGGATTTCGCCCAAGTTCAAGGGAAAATCCGCATAGAAATACTGGATAAATCACTGCAGGATATAAGCGATCGCGTCGTGGTGGCAACCGCCTTTTTCCATATCCACTTGCCCGTTATCAATCAAATGTTGGCGAGTGAGGTTGCCCGACTCGTCCTGATTTTTCGTCTCGAAGGCGAGTGCTGGAAAATTGTACACAGCGGTATTTCCATTCCCTATCGGCATTCTGCGCAGGACGGCGAAGTCTATCCGCTTAAAAGTTTACAAGAGCAAAACAGCGCCTTGTCAGCACTTATTGAGGAGCGCACTCAGGCTCTAAATAAGAGCGAAGCCCTCTACCGCCAACTTGCAGAGGACACATTAGATGTTCACTGGAAGACTGATGCCAATCTCTGCATCACGTATATCAGCCCTTCGGACGAACATCTGCGAGGCTTCAATGCAGAAGAGGTGGTAGGCCGACACTTTTTTGAAATGCTCACCGATGAAGGGATGGCCATCTTCAAAAAGGTAGTGCGACAGAGAGCGGTCTCTCAACAACCAGACACACACTTAGGTTTTATGATCTTTGAGGTAGAGCATCGCTGCAAGGATGGTCGATTGATATGGGGTGAGGTTTTTTCAAAGGCTGATTGCAATGCGCAAGGCGAAATCGTTGGATACCATGGCATTACTCGCGAAATTACACAACGCAAGCAAATCGAAATGTCTTTGGCTCGCTCAGAGACAAAGTTCCGAACGCTATTTGATACGACTGCTGATGCGGTACTCATGTTGGATGAAAAATGTTTTTTTGATTGTAATCAGGCAGCCTTGAGCTTATTCGGTTTGCGTTCTCAGGAAGAACTATGCCAATATCACCCGGCTGACTTATCTCCACCTATGCAGCTGTGCGGTACGGATTCAATGACACTTGCAGAACGGTACATTGCTGCAGCGATGAAAAATGGAAGCGCACGTTTTGAGTGGGTACATAAACGTATGGATTCTGGCAATCCATTCATTTGCGATATATTGCTCAGCTCCATGATGCTTGATGGTCATTTAATACTTCAGGCAACAGTCCGCGATATATCAAACCAAAAAAATATTGAGGCCAGAGTTGGTTTTCTGGCTAATCATGATCGGCTGACTGAATTGCCTAATCGTGAATTATTTTACGACCGGCTTTCACAAGCCATTGGCCAAGCCAGAAGGAAAAATGAAGGCATTGCCTTGCTCTTTCTTGATTTAGATGGCTTTAAGTCTATTAATGATACCTACGGTCATGAAGCGGGTGACGTTGTTTTGAAAGTGGTCGCAAAACGATTGCAAGCGTGTATCCGAAATGTGGATACGGTTGCCCGTATGGGCGGTGATGAATTCTCAGTGATTTTAAGCTCGCTCCAAAACCCGGTTGACGCAGAATTTATCGCTCAAAAAATCATCCATCACATTGCTGAAGTCATTCAACTAAATGCAACGACGACCTGCATGATCGGTATCAGCATTGGCATTGCGATCTATCCTGACAACGGCACCGAGCTTGATATGTTGATGAGTACAGCGGATGCCGCCATGTACGAGAGTAAAGCGGCTGGTAAAAACACTTATACCATTTCAAAATTTAAAAATAATCAATACGGGCACAGTGTGCCTTGGATACGCCAGGATGAAATTCCGATGCTTGGCGTGAAAATAATTGATGAACAGCATTTGAAAATAGTAGGCATGTTAAATGGTCTGAATGAAGCCCTTAAACACATGGATTCAATTGAGAAACAGCTTCCGTTACTAGAAGACTTAGTCAATTTAACGGATTACCATTTTAAGACTGAAGAGCGACTCATGCGTGAATATAGCTACCCTGAACATGTGGCTCATCAAAATGAGCATGAGCATTTTCTTCATGAAATCAATTATATGAAAGAACGATTTTTTCAAGGTAGTGAATTGGTTTTATTGCAAAAAATTAAAGATTGGTTCGCAACACACATAGTGAACTCGGATAAGCAACTTGCGGTTTTCATTCAGCAACAAAGCGTTAAATGATTTATACAGCGCTATCGGGGGGAAGTTATGAACGACCGCTTCTCTTTTTCCGAACTTAGCTAAAGAAAGTCGGATGCCGAAAGACCGCAGGGTGCTGATATAACAACTCAATTCTGACTATGACGATAAATCCATCATGTCATCATCAATTCCCACAAAACACGGTTGCGCTGTGCGCTCTTTGTTTTTGAATGAAAGCGGTCATTCCCCTGTGATGACCGGAACATGCAAATCCGGAAAGGCATTGTCCATCTGAATCGGCGAAACGTTTTCGGTTTTGATTCCTTATTGAATATCTTCGGCCAGACGAAATCCCATCGCGTAGGTTTGCGATGCAGGATTGCGTCCGTGCCGCCGCCTTGTCCTGGCCAGATCGCGCAGGCGCGAGAAGCAGCCGCCACGGGCGATGCGGTATGCGCCATTCAGTTGCACCAGATGGTCATCGATGAATTTCCCCTGCGCATAGGCGCCATAGACATCGAGCACATATTCCTCGACGTTGCCGGCCATGTCGGCAGCGCCGAACGGGGAATTGCCTTCCACAAAGATACCTACCGGACTGGTCGAGAATATCCCCGTTTCTACCGTATTGGCGAAATCGGGTTCAAATGTGTTGCCCCAGGGGAATTCGAGTCCGGCAGGCCCTGCTGCCGCATATTCCCATTCCGCCTCGGAAGGCAGACGGAATGCGCGCCCGGTCTTCTGCGATAGCCAGGACGCATAGGCGTCGGCTGCCGCTGAAGTTACCGTGAACACCGGGTGGTTGGATTTCTCCGCCGGATAGCGTCGGAACTCCCAGCTGGTGGGCAGTTCGGCATATTGGCTGTCGAGCAGGAATTCACGGTATTCAAAGTTGGTCACTGGATACTTGCCTATCCGGTAATCACGCAATTTGACGGTGTGTTTAGGGCACTCCTTGAGTATCCATTTCTCATCCAGACCGATATGCGCAAAACAGCTCATCACGGTGCCAATCTCGGATTTGTCGAGGCCGATGCTGACATTCCCGCCGGGAATCGAGATCATCTCGGGCAGCCGTGTTTCGATGCGCGGATCGCCGATCATAGCGAGAATGTTGCCGGCAACCAGACGCTCGACCAGCGGCGTCGTAATGTTCTCGGTCATCGCCACGTATTGCTGCGCGTCCCTGCCGAGCAAGCTCTGGTAAATGCCGGGAATGATCTCTTCGAAACGGGATGGCATGTAACAGTCCGGTAAACCCAGGCGTTCACGATCCGTCATGGTGCCGCACAACACGCCTTCGATTTTTGGCCAGTGCCAGCCTTGTTTGGTATTCATTGTTCAGTCCTTATCTGTATTGCCGGGTGCGTTCATCGCACTGAACAGCATGGCGCGGAAGGCGGCGAAGGCTTTTTTCATCGGTGCCTGTTTGTAGGGAAAAAGATCAATCGGGTCGGTCGCATGTACCCAGCCGCGATTATCCGCCTCGAACAAAAGCAGATCGCCATTCGTCGTTTCGGCGCAGTCTATCACGACATAATCGAGCGCCAGTTTTCCGGCAATCGAGCGCAGCGCCTCCCGATGCCGTTTTCCAAAGCCGTTGTCGAAGTCGCGCATGAAACACGCTTCCTCATCGCGTTTTGCAGCGCTGTCCGTCATGCCGGCAGAACCGTAGTGGACGATCCAGCTGTCGCTTATCGCCAGATGGCAGATAAAGGGTATGCCGTCGATCAGCGCGATTCTGGCCTTGCGATACTGGCCGTCTTGACTTCGGTAGTCGATATAAAAGGACACGAAAAATTCTTCTTCGTCTGACGTGTCCAGATAAGCTGCCAACTGTGCCGCATTCTCTATTCTGGCAAGACCCTGTCCGCCCCGGGAGACCAGCGGTCTGACGGTGACAGGGTAAGTGCCGCCGAATAGTTGCGCTGTCGGCAGCTCCTGTCCGGCGACGGATGTCAGTTCTGCTCGGCTGATGCGCATCGTGGGCGGAATCTGCAGGCCGGGAATGTCTTTAAGCCGCTGATATACCCCGTTCCGTGAATTGTGCAGAATATGGCAAGCCGGGTTCAGCACCCTACGCGGCCAGTGTTCGGTCAGCCTGTCCATCAGCTCAAGCGCCGGCCGGCTTTGGTCGGATTCGCCAAGCGCCACGATCGCCACATCGTGTTCGGGGATGGACTCTGGTAGCGATTGGCCTGGCAGGATATAGAGCAGCTCGAGTTGTATGTCCGAATCCTCCACCAGATAGTCCAGCGGCGTGTTGACAGACTGATCTCCGGTCCCCGTCAGCGCGAGCAGCCTGATTGCGGGCGTCACCGTTCCTGCGAGCCTGTAAACGGTACTCATTTCCAGCGCGCGGGTCTGCATTTCGAGGGCGAAGTCAGCGTTGCCGACTACCGAAAAAAGGTGGGACTGGCTCATGAAAAGATTGGCATCCGCAGGTTTTTCCAGCATCTGTGCGATCAATGAGGGGAAGCATGCGGCAGGCACCCGTGCCAGCGCGGCCATCGAGAGGACGGGGGCTAGCGGCATTTGTGTGTTTCATCCACTGGATAGATATTGCCATCGTAACAGCTGGCCAGAAAGCGATCCTGCTGCGAATCGTAGGCAAGCGCGGAAATGCCCCAGGCGGTGGGGCGTGAAAAGGATGCCCATGTTCTTGTTGCAACGTCAAAGCCTGCCAGCGTGCCGCCATAACTGCCGGTCATGATCCTTTTGCCATCGGCGCTGACAGCGATGCATTTCACCGAATTTTGATGCGGCGTCTGAAAGGCTGTCCGTGAGTCGTTCGTATAGATGATCAGTTTCAGATCGCGTCCGATGCTTGCAAAACCGGATCTGCCGACTCGGCAACAGCCGTTGGCGATGCGCTCGTGTGCGTTTTCGACGGATTTTATAACTTCGAGCGTAGCGATGTCCTGCCAGGCAACGTTGGTGTTGGCGCACACCGAAAACAGTAGGGTGTCGTTGGCGGCCAGTCCCTTGACGGCGTTTTCATAAAGCTTGTGGCTGGACGACAAATGTAAGCCCTGATCCAGATCGAATACCAGCACCTCGCCGGTATAGCTGCCAAACGCCGCGTGCAGCTTGCCATTCCGGTAAAAGGTGGTGCCGCAGTTTAACGGGGAATGATGGTCATACAGCGCTTCACCGCTCACCGCATCGAACAGTATTCCCATCTGACCGCCGGTGAACAGTTTGTCGCCCGCGGGCAGCAAAAAATTGCACAGACTGCCCATCTCGGCGTATTTCATGCCGTTTTTAAAGACGGTGCCTGCATCGCCCACGGTATAAACATCCGCACCCGTCGTGGCAACGGCATTCAGACTGCTACTGGGTTCGATGTCCGACAGAT
>JBBRBS010000008.1:0-33326 GCA_038205615.1 Burkholderiales bacterium
TCAAGATACAAGAAAGTCCAGTATGAGCAGTCCGCATTCACCTGCCGCAGTTTCCAATTTCATCCGCACCATCATCGACGGGGATCTGGCCTCCGGCCGCCATGAGAGCATCGTCACGCGCTTTCCTCCTGAGCCGAACGGTTATCTGCATGTCGGTCACGCCAAGTCGATCTGTCTGAACTTCGGACTGGCACAGGATTATCAGGGCAAGTGCAATCTGCGCTTCGACGATACCAACCCGGAGAAGGAGAGTGAAGAATATGCACTGTCCATTCAGGATGACGTTCGCTGGCTGGGTTTTCAGTGGGATGGCGACGTGCACTGGGCGTCAGATTATTTCGATGACCTTTACGCCTTTGCGGTCGAGCTGATCAACAAGGGGTTGGCTTATGTGGATGACCTGACGCCCGAGGAAATGCGCGAATATCGCGGCACGCTGACTCAGGCAGGCCGTAACAGCCCGTATCGCGACCGCTCAGCGGATGAAAATATTGACTTGTTCGCACGCATGAAAGCCGGCGAATTCAGCGATGGCGCGAAAGTGCTGCGCGCCAAGATCGATATGGCGTCCCCGAACATCAACCTGCGCGACCCTGCGATCTACCGCATCCGCCGCGCGCACCACATCCGTACCGGCGACAAGTGGTGCATCTACCCGATGTACGACTACACGCATTGCATCTCCGATGCGCTGGAAGGCATCACCCATTCCATCTGCACGCTGGAATTCGAGGATCATCGCCCGCTCTACGACTGGGTGCTGGACAACCTCTCCATCGCCTGTCATCCGCGCCAGTATGAATTCTCTCGTCTTGAATTGCATTACACCATCACCAGCAAGCGCAAGCTGTTGCAGCTGGTGAACGCCAATCTGGTTAACGGCTGGGACGACCCGCGTATGCCCACGATCAGCGGCATGCGCCGTCGCGGTTATACACCGGAAGGCATCCGCGAATTTTCAAAACGCATCGGCGTGTCCAAGAGCGGCAACAGCGTGGATATGGCGATCATGGAAGGCGCGATCCGAGAAGATCTGGAAGCCCGCGCGCCACGCGTGGTTGCGGTGATCAATCCTCTCAAGGTCACCATCACCAATTTTGAAGGTGCGTTAACCCGAGAGGCGGATTTTCATCCGAATCATCCCGAATTCGGCAAGCGCTTCGTCGCTTTCAGCTCCGCGCTGGTTATCGAAGCAGACGATTTTTCAGAAGTACCGCCAGCCGGCTGGAAGCGCCTCACACTGGGCGGCGAAGTGCGCCTGCGCCACAGCTATGTGATGCGCTGCGACGAGGCCGTGAAGGATGCGGAAGGAAATGTTATCGAGCTGCGTTGCAGCATCGACCACAATACCTTGGGCAAGAATCCGGAAGGCCGCAAGGTCAAGGGTGTGATTCACTTTTTGTCAGTTGAGCACGCGCTGCCCGCCGAGATTCGTCTGTACGATCGTCTGTTCACCGTGGCGGAACCAGATGCGGACAAGGAAATTGATTTCTGCACCTATCTGAACCCTGATTCGCTCGCCGTCGTGCAAGGCTGGGTGGAAGCGGCTGTGCAGGATGCAGCACCGGAGACGCACTACCAGTTCGAGCGCTTAGGCTACTTCTGCACCGACCGCCGCGACCATCAGCCGGGCGGAAAATTGGTGTTCAACCGCACCGTGACGTTGAAAGATTCATGGACGAAAGAACAGTCATGAGCGAGTTCGTGCCCGACGAGATGAAGATGAAATCGCTGCGGAGCCTGACGCAGCTGGTGTACCTGCTGTACGCGCTGTCTTACTTTACGGGCATTACCGCCATTGTCGGCATCATCATCAACTACGTCAAAATGGAGGATGTTGCCGGCACCTGGCTGGAGAGCCATTTTCGCTGGCAGATACGCACCTTCTGGTTCGGCCTGCTGTGGGCGGTGATCGGTGTCGCAACGCTTTTTATTTTGATCGGCATGGCGATTTTATTCGCCAACTTCTGCTGGATCATCTATCGCATCGTCAAAGGCTGGCTCAACCTGAACGATAACAAACCCATGACATTTTGATCGAATTATGTTGAAAATATACAATACGTTAGTACGCGACAAACAGCAGTTTGTCCCCATCGATCCCAACGCGGTGCGCCTGTACGTGTGCGGCATGACGGTGTACGACTACTGCCATCTTGGGCATGCGCGTGTCATGGTGGTATTCGACATGGTGTACCGCTGGTTCAAGGCTTCGGGCTACAACGTGACCTACGTGCGCAATATCACCGACATTGACGACAAGATCATCCGGCGCGCATCTGAAAATAACGAATCAATCCATGTGCTTACGCAGAGATTCATCGATGCGATGCACGAGGACGCCGATGCGTTGGGCGTGCAGCGTCCAAACCATGAGCCGCGCGCAACTCAATTTGTGCCGGAAATGCTAGAGATGATCGCACAGCTTGAAGCGAACGGGCTGGCCTATCAGGCGGCGGATGGCGATGTGAATTTCGCGGTGCGCAAGTTCGAAGGTTACGGAAAATTGTCCGGAAAATCGCTGGAAGACCTGCGCGCAGGGGAGCGTGTCGAGGTTGTCTCGGACAAGCACGATCCGCTCGACTTTGTGCTGTGGAAACACGCGCGCGACGATGAGGCTGAAGAAGTGAAGTGGGATTCGAAGTGGGGCAAAGGTCGCCCTGGCTGGCACATCGAATGTTCGGCGATGGGCTCCAAACTGCTGGGTGATCATTTCGACATTCACGGCGGTGGTGCAGACTTGCAGTTCCCGCATCACGAGAACGAAATCGCGCAAAGCGAGGGCGCGCATCAGTGTCAGTATGTAAATTACTGGATGCACAACGGTTTCGTGCGTCTGGACAACGAGAAGATGTCCAAGAGCCTCGGCAACTTTTTCACGATACGCGAGGTGCTGAAGCAATATGATCCTGAAGTGGTGCGATTTTTCATCCTGCGCGCTCATTACCGCAGCCCGCTGAATTATTCAGACGCACATCTGGATGACACCAAGAAAGCGCTGGATCGTCTCTATACCGCACTGAAATCTGTTTGCGCTTCGACAAACTCAACACGAACGGATTCAATTGACTGGAACGAACCCTATGCGCAGCGCTTCAAGGCGGCGATGGACGACGATTTTAATACGCCGGAAGCCATTGCCGTGCTGTTCGACTTGGCCAACGAAGTGAACCGACGCCAGTCGCCAGAATCCGCCATGCAACTCAAGGCATTGGGTGCAGTACTGGGATTGCTCGAACGAGACCCGACCGAGTTTTTACAAGGCGCAGGTTCTGATGATGCAGTGATCGCCACGCAAATCATCGCGCGCAATGAAGCCAAACTTGCGAAGAATTACTCGGAAGCCGAC
Source organism: Burkholderiales bacterium (assembly GCA_038205615.1). Classification (GTDB taxonomy): domain Bacteria; phylum Pseudomonadota; class Gammaproteobacteria; order Burkholderiales; family Gallionellaceae; genus Gallionella. The sequence goes on from JBBRBS010000008.1 coordinate 3,350, forward strand.
CGTATCCGGAAAACGCTGCTGGCTGACGGCATCGTGCTGGAAGACAGTGCGGCAGGCACCAACTGGCGGCGCGTGTAATTAATGATGTTGTGGTTATATCCGGCATAACATAGCCCGCGTCAGCGGGCTTATGTCGATAACTCGAAACGGCAAGCTGAACGATTTTTAGAGCAGTCTGCACACCGTGTAAGAGGTGGTGGTGGATATCTCTGCGTAACTTGCTGCGGCTGCCGCGACAGGAGAAACATTAGTGGTGGTACCCGATACCGCACGCACGCTGCCCGTGGCGGGATTGCCGTCGTCGAAATTGGCGTCTATCGATTCGGCCGCCTTGGCGGGCAGGTTGGCAAAGCACAGGTTTAGCCCGACCGCGTAACCAGTATTTGTATTAACGCTATTGTCATTCTGGATGACACGGATCACTCCACCATAGGCATTGATCGGATCGACACCATTTTGTGTCCCTGTGATCAGGCCGGCCAAACGCAGATCCTGTATGAACGCGCAGGATTCTATCGTGGGCGTGGTCGTCGCTGTGCAGGCTGTCCAGGTAACTTTTGTATCGATGATGCCGTCTCCATTGCCAAGCATGGGTGTTGGAGGAAGGGGCGACGCACCGGTTATCCCCGTCCATCGGGCTACTGCACGGGGATCGTCACCGGGCAGGGTGTTGTAGCGATCCCGGTAGGTATAGTAGGCGGCCGTCATGCCTTGCACGTCATTCTTTACATTCTTGATCTTGCCGTTTTCGATCATTTCCTGTCCCTTCAGCACGCCGCCCAGCAGCAGGCCGATGATGACCAGCACGATGGCGAGCTCAACCAGAGTGAAACCTTTGCCGTGTGTCCGCATGATATTCTCCTGAAAAAGCATGAGCTAACTGATTCGTAAGCCAGAAACGCTGCTAGATTTTCATGCAGATAGTATGCAATCCTTCCTCCATTGTTGTGGTGACCGCAACACCTGATACACCGTATGCGTTGATCGTACCTGTTTCGGTGGCAGTTGTTCCCGCAGTGCCGGCTCTGACCGTTCCCGTCGTGCTATTGCCATCATCAATTGTAGTGTCAGCAGCCTGCGCGATTTTCCAAGGAATATTGCTGGCGCAGACCACCGGACCATTCATGCCATAGACTTCTGTACCCGTTGCTCCATTCTGAACCCCAAGCACGCCTCCCAGCGCGTTGGCGGCAGGATTCGAGCCGCTGCCCGTCATAAACCCGCTCAGACGAGTGTGTTGCCAAAATTTATTGCTCTCTGTGGTGGCGCCCGCGACCGGCGTATCTGTCGCGTTAAAAAGCCCTGCGATGATTCCGTTACCGTTACCATTGATGCCACCTGTGAAATGTGTATCGGCTGCCGCATCATCTCCGGGGATGGCCTTGTAGCGATCCTGATAGGCGTAATACGCAGTCGAAACGCCCCGCAGATCATTGATTACACTCTTGACTTTGCTGTTGGCAATCATTTCCTGGCCCTTGAGTACGGCGCCCAGGATCAGGCCGATGATCACCAGTACGATAGCCAGTTCAACCAGCGTGAAACCCGACTGAAGGCTCTTGTTTTGTTTACACATGACGTTCTCCTTGAAAAGTCTGAATTTGCGGCGCGAAGAGTGGCTAAGACTGAGCACAATTTAGGCGCTGTGTGTCTCAGGGTGAAGTAAAAAAGTTTTACACCAGTAAAATTCAGGATTCAGCTTTTGCGCCCGGCAGGCTCAGCGTAAAGAGCATGTCATGCTCGCACAGTTCGACTGCCAATTCCCCTCCGGCTTCCTCTAAACTTTTGTGCGCCTGATACAGGCCTAAGCCCAGGCCGCCGGGGCGTCCGCTGGCGAAAGGCTCGAACAGTTTTTCAGGCGGGAGTTGCGCCACTTCAGGCATGCGCGGAATGCAGATTCGGGCGACGACCCTGTTTTTATCGTGCCCGATGACCACGCGAATACACATATTGGTGTGCAAACGCAGCAACGGCGCGATATTGGTGAAAATGTTGTCCAGTGTGCGGTCAAGCAGATCGCGGCGCAGCAAAACGAAAGTATCTGATTTCCGGGTATCCAGATCGATCGCAACACCGGCATGTTCGGCCGCCTCGCGGAGCGCATCGTCCAGTGCGACAGCTTGCGGCGCGGGCGGGATTCTGCTCTTGCAGGTGGCATCGAGGATGCGTCGTGCGCGTGCTGCAGCGTGCGGTGCGCTGGTGCTGAGGCGATGTGCGACGGCAAGCAGGGCGTCATCATTTTGCGCACTGGCTAAATCGGCTGCGAGCCATTCCACCCACTGTGCGAGGTTGCGTAAATCATGTTGAAGGTAGAGCGCCAATCTGGCCTGTTCGGTCAGCGCGGCCGACAGGGCTTCCATTTTGCTGTGCACCGTGGTTTCGAGCAGCAAACGAAATACCCCGGCCAGATTTTCGGCGAACAGGCGTGTCTCGCCGCGCTTGTTGCCCGCGTAGAGTCTGCATTCAAGAATGACATCGTTGCCGGCAACGACTTTGAACGCAAACGGTATGCCGTCATCCTGTGCTGCGCCAAAACTATTACGCACCGGCTGACCGAACCAGAAGCCTGAATATTCGAGTCGCATCAGTCCTCCATCGGCGAGAGCTGGCCAGGCCGCTGCGGGGAGTTGCAACGGGTCAAGGCTGGATTTGGCCAGTTCCAGCAGCTCAGCCAACGAGCGGCGATGCCGCCTGACCAGTCGCGCGAGATAGGCAACGACGGCTAGCAGGACGAGACCTGTCGCGACAAAAATCAGCGATAAACTAAGATAGGGTGTCATGTGGTCAGATATTTTTAAAATCTGCGGATTGCTTGATGTTTGTAAACTTGCCTGAGTAACGACGGTCTTTTACGTCCGGTTCAACTGGATGCCGTATTTTTTCAGGTAGTAGTAAAGATTTTCGCGCACTAGGCCCAGCCTGCGTGCGGCTTCGGTCACATTGCCGTGGGTGTCGGCCAGCGCGCCGCGCACCATTTGTTCCTCGACCGCGTCGGCGGTGTCTTTCGGGCCGTCGGCAAGCCTGACGGTGATGTGCAGGCGCGCTTCCCCGGATTCGGACAGGTGTTCTTCGTGATGTAAAAACAGCGTGGCGCGCTTGATGGCCGCTTTAATATCATTCATCGCGGCAGGCTTGCTCAGGAAGTCAAAAGCGCCCCGGCGCACCGCCTCGAAAGCGGCGGATTCTTCGTCTTGTCCTGTGATGACGATAATCTTGCTGTGCGGCTCATTGGCCAGCAGCGCGTCAATCAGAAACATGCCCTCAGAGATACGATTTTCTGCCGGTGGCAGCCCCAGATCTACCATCGCCAGCAGGGGTTGCGGACGGATTTCCAGCGCTTCCTGCCGGGTGCGCGCACAGACCACGCGATACCCGTCGTCGATCATGACACTGGCAAGATAGCTGGCAAGCGCTTCATCATCCTCGACGATCAGCAGTGCCGGAAATCCCTGTGCGAGGGCCGCGTGAAATGTGCCTTGTCCGCTCATGGCAGCTTGCCCGCCTGAACCATGCGATTGAACAGGGTATATTGGGAAATCCAGATGACCTGATCGTCGAAATATCCGCCTGTTTCATCTGCTGTCGAGAGAGCGCGACTGACAAAGGTCGTGTGTCCAACAATACTGGCCGGTGCATTGGTCAGTTCATTTGTGTTTGTAGCCGGAGGAGCAGGGTTGGCGTAGCCGGTCGCATTGATTGCGCCCAGGCCGTTTTTGCCGTGTGAAAGAATTGTTGCGGGCACGTTCAACGCAAGGCTATTGCCACCGGATGCGGCATCATTGACGTTCAGGTTGCCAGTGGAGGTCAGTTGCATTCCGTTAACGCTGTTGGAGAAGTTAGCAGTAACTGCATAACGCAGGCGGTTCGACCATGGATCTATTGGTGGTGTTAGCCCTAGCGTAACCCAAGGCAGGTTGCCTTCTTGTGCTACGCATGCACCGGCGGTTCGATCTTCCACGCCATCGTTTGCAGTGCCTGCGCCTGCCACAGTTGTTTTGTCTGGGCAGGGCAGGTAGGGGCGAAAATCTGTAGTAGCAATACTTGAAAGCGCATAGCCTATCAGCGCCTCGCGTGCATCACTGAGCAGTGCTTTGGTCTCATTGATACGCTGCTGTTCCTGCTGGGCGGAAAGCAGTGTCAGCCCGGTGCCGAGAATAAGCGCCATGATCGCAAGCACGATGGCCATTTCGACAAGAGTGAAACCACTGATTAGGTGAGTTCTGCTCTGGATAGCCCTCATGGTATGCACCTCAGCAGGTCTGCACTTGGATTGCTTGCACTGAAGGTCGATGCGCCGATGAAATTGCTGGAGTGAGCGGTCGGTGCGTCGAATGCGGCCCGGTTTGGAGCTTCGAGATAGTTGTCCGGATTATTCTTGTCGTTGCTGGTTAGACGAACTTGATCAGCGGTTTTTTTTCCGCCAAAGATCAGTACACGGGTACAGACGGGGCTTGTTACACCATCAATGGTGATTGTTGCGGGAGTGGAAAGCTGTGTGAGCAGTAGCATAGTCTCCCAGTTTTTGCAGAAATTCTGATTGTCGGAATTAGTCGTGTTGTTGCAATTAATATTGTTGGTACCTTTTTGGCCAGCGATTGTGATGGTATTCAGATGATGTATGAAAATACCATCATTCAGCAGCGCAGATATCTGGTCGCGAAAGTCTCTGCGCTGGATGACCGGGCGGAAGATGTCATCGACGCTGATGAACAGAAAACGGTCGTAATTTTCCATGACGAACGACTTGTTGTTGGTACTGGGCGCGACGCGATTATTCGTGCTGCCGGTGAAGTAGGAATTGAGGTAGTTGCGCGCATTATAGTTTCCACCGCATTGAATGTATTGAGTGTCAGTCGGATCTGGGCGCGCACGGTTTTGTCCAGTCTGGGGTCTGCCGGGAGCTACGAGCAAAGCTGCGACATTGCTTGCTATGGGGTTGCCATTGCCGTCAATGATGTCGATCTGTCCTTGAGTATCCCAGTTAAGTTCATCCGTTAGCGGCGTATTCTTGAAGCGTCCGGAAACCACGTACCAGAGACATTCTCCTTGCCCGTCGCGCGGCGGTGTAACACCCAGTTTTTTCCAAGGAGCTTTCCCTATTACCGAATAATCCTTGCGATTCCCTGAAAAGTTTCCAACCGCCTTGCCTTCTTGATTTTCCCCTGGCCCAAGGTCTGGGTTGGGAAGATAGCCATTCATGTAAAACGGAACGTTCGGGTTCGCATCTTTATAGGTACTTGCATATCCGATCAGCGCATCTTTCGCTTGGGCCAGAGCGGCTGCCGTGATTCTGTCGCGTGTAATCTGGGTGTTGCCGCTGCTATGATTAAGCGCCTTGACGGTCACCGTGGCGGCTGCGGCGGCCAGAACCGTGGCGAACACCAGCAGCGCGATCCCCTTTTGTTTCGAAATGAGTTTCATCGTTTCACCTGCACGGATTTTTCCGGCAGGCGCAAGACGCGCTGGCCGGAAATAATGTCGAGTGTTTCACCTACCTTGATGACTTTGCCCTCGATCAGAACATGGTCGCGATTGATGACGAGGCTGGGGATGGCCGCATCTTGCGGCACTTGGCTGACGGCACGACCGTTGATCCATGCAACACTTCTGCCTGCGCCGCGCAGCGTGATGCCGTTTAACGTATAGACGACACTCTGCGTGACTCCGGTGCGGGCAGCGACCAGCGCCGAGCGCTCGGCGGGCGAGTAAAACACCGTGCCGATCGATTTGGCGTGCGCAGTGCCGCCAAACAGCAGCAGGCCGGCGCAGATGAAATTGAATAGCTTCTTATTCATGGTAATCATCCTCCTGTTCGATCAACCTGACTGATGTGCAGCCTATAAATAATCCAGCTACCAGCTACCAGCTACCAGCTACCCGCTACCAGCTAACGACTAACGACTAACGACCGCATTACCTGTTTTTGCCGGCAGTGAATACAGTTGTACGGTGCATTTTATTTGCAGCCCGGTTATCGGTTCGCTCACCTCGCCGCGCGCGATCTGGCAAGTCTCCACACGATAGGGTGTCCTCCAGTCTGTGCCAAGTTTTCCAATAAAATCAATCAGTTCTTCTTCGTGGATGCCGGACAGTTCCAGCGTCATGTCATGGTGTAAAACGTTGTTCATGTAAGCTGCCGATGCATCAGCAGGCACTGCCTGCGGGTTGAGCAATTGAGGTGGCGCCAGCGTGTAGCGCAAGGTGGGCGGCAGGTGCGTGTCGCGATAGATGGTTTCCAGACGCTGTACCCAGCCATCACGATCCGGTTCGCCGATGAGTCCCGTCAGCGTGAGTTTCTTGTATTCTGCCGCCAGCCTGTTGATTGAATCCAGATCAAAAGTGAGTTTCCTGATTTCTTCGCGCGTGGCCGCCAGTAGTTGATCCGTTTGTTTGATGGCGTGTGCTTTTTCAGCGCGGTAGTGGGCGAGGCCGGTAACGGCGGCAAAAGCGATCGCTACGGATAACGCGAACAGTATCAGGGCCAGTCTGGCCGGTTTAAGTACAACTCCATAGGCGTTCATGGCAATCCTCTGACGCTATGTTCGCGTAGTGAATCTGAGTCCCTCTCCGCCGCAGGAATTAACGATTGCCTCCCTCGTTCGCTTCCTCGCCCGCTTGCGGGAGAGGATTGAGGAGAGGGCGTTTCCGGAGAAGAACCCGCAGCGAGGGGAATTGACGTGGTACTCCAGGGGATGCCCATGCACCAGAGGTTCTCGGCCTGCGGGGTGTCCATGCCAAATCCGCCCTTGAGCGTATTGATCAGCGAGAAGGCGGCCGGATCCTGCATCAGTTGAACGCCTTCGCGGTTCTTGAGCTGAGTCGAAATACGCTTGCGAATGTCGGTTTGCGCGGCGACAGGCAGATTTTCAGTCAGCAGAATCGTGAATTGCAATTCGGTGTAACGCTGAGGGCTATCCGCATTGCCCGAATCGGCCGGCGTGCCGCCTCTGTTGAGAGGCAGATCAAATTTGCGGCTAATCAGCGGCATGTCAATGACCGTGTGTCCCTGACAGTAGCGCTCCCCCTGCTTTGGAAAACGAAAAGTCAGGCTTTTGATGCGCACATGAGACAAGTCGGCAATGGTGGCGGCGGCAAACTGGAGAATGGATTCTGGCGTTGGCGCAGCAATCATTTCCAGCGACGCGAATTTTGTCGCCTGGCGCACCAGCGCCGGGTCAGTTCCGCTGGCGCTGATGCGACCTGCCAGGTGGTCTCGTTCTTGCGTTGTCTGTTGCAGATCGGCCTGCAGGGTTTGTTCGCGAGTATGCAAGTCGATCAGCGCACGGAAATCTTCCTCACCGAACAGGATGAGTCCCGCAAGGCTTGCGGCGATGCCGGCAAAGGCCGCTCGACGCAGGTTTTCGGCCAGGTGACGGGCGCGCAATTGCAGCGGGGCTAACTGCCCTGCAGGTGACGAGGCGACAAGCTCAAACAACGGATGCAAGTAGGCCGCATCCCCTTTGGGTGTGAGTGCTTCGGGTAAAGGCAGCAGCGTGAATCCTGCGCGGTTCAAGTGAGTGCCGACCAGCGCCGTGTCCCCCAGATAGAGTAAGGGCGGGAGGGCGTCATGTTCGAAAATCCGGCGATTTTCGAGATGCTGGCGTGTGCGCAGGATTTCATTGCTATCGCCGTTGTTTTCCTGATCGCTGTCCTCGCTGTAGCGATGCACGCAGCGTGTGATGACCGGAATTCCGTCCTTGATGATCAGGATGCGCAAGTGACGCTCGCTCGGTATTGCCAGCATCGCATTGTCGATAGCCAGACGCCTGAGCATCAGGGTAAGCAGCATGGCCATGCCCCAGACACCGGCGACAGGTGTATCCGGTTTGCCAAGCCGGCTGGTGACCGTCTCCGCCGTGGTCAATCCGGTTAATACGGCGGTGCCGGGTCTGAACAGGCTGCCGGAAATAACGGGCGCGGCGCGATATTCGCTATGTGGAAAGGCGGCGAGAAGACGTCGTTGCAGAAAAGCGCTGCGATCCCGCCCGAACAAAAGCGGTAATTTGAATGCCTCCAGGGTTTCTTCGGGAAGATTGGCAATCACCCAGAGACGATCCTCGCGACCGGGCTTTTCGATGAGCCGCCACAGGCCCTGATCGCGTCTGAAATAGCGCGCACTTGAAGAGCTGATGAACATGACGGTTTTCATGTCAGTTTAAGCTTTGCCACGGTGTCGTAGACCGGCCCCAGTACGGCCATCATGATCCAGCCCAGAATGAGGCCTAACACGATGGTGAGTGCAGGTTCGATAAGGGCTTGTATGCGGCTGATTGAATCGTTGATGTCGCGGTTGTAAAAGTAGGAAATATTTTTCAGCGCGCCTGCCAGATCGCCGGTTTCCTCACCCACCTTGAGCATGCGGATGACCAGCGGGGGAAACAGCTTTTGGGCGGAAAATCCCTTGCTGATCGGGGCGCCGTTGGCAATGTCGGTGCGTACCTGATCCAGCGCTTCCTGCACGATCAGGTTACCCGAGATGTTGCGGCAATAGACCAGCCCGTCCAGCACCGGTATGCCGGTACGGTAGGTCAGTCCCAGCGTATCGCTGATGCGGGCAAGAATGATTTTTTTGATGATCGTGCCGACATAGGGCAGGCGTAACTGGGCAGCATGCATCATGTGTCTGAAGCGGTGGCTGATTGTCGACAGCATCAGTGCTGACAGTAACAGCGCGAATGGGGCCGGCACAATGATCCACCAGTATCTGACAAACGCACCCGAGATCCAGAGCAGGACTTTTGTTTGCAGCGGGATCGTGCCGCCCATGTTGGCAACAAATCCGAGGATTTGCGGCACCAGGTAGGTCATCAGAAAAACCACGACGGAGCCGACCACGGCTGTCACGAAGGCCGGGTAGGTCAACAGCTGACGGGTCTTGACGGAGAGCTCGTCCTGCCATTTCAGTGAATTGACGATTTCCGACAATACGTAGGGTAATTGTCCGGTCGCCTCTCCTGCGCGCACCAGATTGACCACCAGTTCGGGAAAAATGCCGGGGTTGGCTGCGAGCGCTTCTGAAATGGTCGAACCGGTATCGATTTTTTCATACAGATTGGCGCAGAGCGTTTTAATGTGCGGCGTTTCCGAGGTTTCGCGCAAATCGGACAGTATGGCCTGAATCGGCACGCCTGCGCGGAGCAACATTTCCAGCTGAAACAAAAATTGAATCAGGTCACGCCGGGACAGTTTTCGGATAGCATGATCCCGGCCTGTTACTGAACGCGCCCGGATCAGCTCGAGGCCGTTCTTCTTCAGTTGCGCCTCCAGATCAAATTCGTTGAGGGCATCGGCATCCCCTTTGGCGACTTGGCCTGCGGCGTCGACGGCACGGTAGCGATAGAGTGCCATTATTCCGGTATCCGGTCGCTGAAATCGACGACGCGACGCACTTCATGCAATGACGTGAGCCCCTCTAATACGCGCCGGATGCCATCCTCGACGAGCGGCGTGAACTGCTGTGCCAGCGCGTAGCCGGTTAATTCTTTCAGGCCGGCGTGGCGTGTGACCAGTTCGATCAGGCCGTGGTCGAAGCGCAAAATTTCCATGATGGCCAGGCGGCCCTTGTAGCCTTGATTCTCGCAGTCCGGGCAGCCTCTCGGGGCAAACAGTGTGATTTTCACGTCCTGCCCGATGCCCATGATCAGGCGCTCGGTGGTATCGGGTGCGTAGGCCGTCTTGCAGAGTGGGCAGAGGCGGCGCACCAGTCGCTGCGCGACGATACCGATGATGTTGGCCGCAAAAACGTCGTCGATGATCCCTAAGTCGTGCAGCCTGGCGATCGAACCTAATGCCGAGTTGGTGTGCAGGGTCGAGAATACCTGATGCCCGGTCATCGCGGCGCGCAGCGCCATTTCGGCGGTGTCATGGTCGCGTATTTCGCCGACCAGAATGATGTCGGGGTCCTGGCGCATCAGGGAGCGAATGCCATTGCTGAAGTCCAGTTTGACGGTTTCCGAGATGGACGTTTGACGCGTGAGCGGCAGCGGATATTCGACCGGATCTTCCAGCGTCATGATGTTCACATCATCGTTGTTCAGGTGGTTGAGTATCGAATACAGAGTCGTGGTTTTGCCCGATCCTGTCGGCCCGGTGACCAGCAGGATACCCTCGGGTCTTTCCAGCATGCGTTTGAGCAGGGATAACTGGGCGTCTGTCATACCAATTTTGTCCAGGCTGACGATGCCGAATTTTCGATCGAGTATCCGCAACACAAAATTTTCGCCGTGTATGGTCGGGTGAGAGGCGGCGCGAAAATCGATCTGCCGGCCGAACAGCGAGAGCGAAATCCGTCCGTCCTGCGGGGCGCGTGTTTCGGCGATATTCATGCCTGACATGACTTTCAGTCGCACCAGTATCGCCATCCAGTGCGATTTGGCCAGTGAGCGTACCGGTCGCAATACGCCGTCGATGCGGTAACGGACGCGCAAAAACTGTTCTTCCGGCTCGAAGTGAATATCCGATGCGCTGCGGCTGACTGCATCTGCGATCAACGCATCGGTCAGGCGGACGATCGGATGGCTGTATGAGACCCCGGCCTGAGTGAGTGCGCCAAGGTCGAACTCCCCACTCTCCAGTTCAAACAGGATGCCTTCGATGGAGAGTTCGTGATCGTAGAACTTGTCGATCGCGTCGAGCACTTCCGCGCTGGGTGCGATGCGCCAGGCGGGAATGATGCGCTGTTCTGCGCCGGCCTGAAGCAGTAAAGGTGCGATCGCATCGCGCGCCAGTATGTCGTCCGGGTTGGCGGCGACGAGCACCAACTCGCCAGTTGTCGGGTCAAAGCTGGTCGGGAACAGGGTATGCTTGATGGCGACCGGCTTGGGGATCAGTGCCAGTGCGGCCGCGTTGGCGACAAACCCCGTCAGGTCGATGGATTTATAGCCGGCCGCCTCGGATACGGCTTCCCTCATGGCCTGCTCGTTGATGAAATGCAAATCGAGCAGTTCTTCGCCGAGCGGCTTGTTGTCGTCTTTCTGGCGTTGCAAGGCGATGTGCAGCTGATCGTCGTTGATCTGGCCGCGTGAAATTAGTACCTCGCCGATACGCTGGTGAATTACTTGTGGATTGGGTGTGCTCATCGCAAGTCAACTACCGGTTGTAGTAATTTATACAAATAATTCATTGTGTTAACTAACGACTAACGACTAACGACTGCTGTTCAGTTCCTGTATCCGCCGCCCGATGGCGTCCTGATCGAGTGTGGAGTCTTTTGCCTGACGCATTGCCTTCTCGTAATAGGGCAGGGCTGCGGCAGGCTGGTGCAGACGATCGAGTGCGACAGCCAGATTGTAGGCATAGAGCGCATTAGCAGGTTTCAGGCTGTAGGCGCGGAAAAATGCCTGTTGCGCTTCCCCCCAGCGCAGCTGACCGGCTAATATATTGCCCAGTGCATAGTGCAATTCGGGTGCGGCAGGCCGTATGTCCAGCAGCTCCCGAAGCTGGCTTTCGGCTGCCACCGGATCTGCCTGCGCCGACAAGCTGACCAAGCCTGCGGCGGCGGTGGCATTGCCGATGTCTTCATGCAACACCTGGCGGTAAAGATCGGCTGCGCGTTCTGTTTGCAGCTTGCGCTGGGCAATCACCGCCAGTCCCAGCAGCGCGTCTTTCTCATGCGGACGTTGTGCAAGCACCTCGAGATAGTTTTGTTCCGCCAGATCAAGCTGCCCCTGAGATAACGCCAGATAACCCTCTTTGAGCGGGTCAGCGCCGGTCGGTATGCCGGGCGCGGCTAATTTTCCTGCTGATTGCCTGGCGGATTTGCGTTTCTGGTGTTTCTTGGTCGTGAGCGGGTGAGTCCATGCTTTATTGGCGGATATTTCGGTTCCGCTGGCCGTGGCCGGCAGGGTGTTCAGCTGCGTGCTGGTTTGCGCAATGCCGGACGGGGGCTGCGGCCCTGACGCGGGTTCAATCGCTGCGATCGCAGGTGCGCGGGGCTGAGTGGATGTTGCAGGTGACTGATTATTATGATAAATAAACCATGCTGTCACTGCGGTCAGCAGCATCAGTCCGGCAATTGCATAAGGACGGATAGCGGATTTCAGTCCGAGGGCAGGGAAAAACGATGCATTTACGTCTGTCGGCGCGGCTGTCTGTCTGTCGGCGTATTGCGATGCATCGGGCGGCGGTTTGGCAGCGTCGCCTTGAGCGCGTTTTAACGCATCAAACAGCAGACTCATCGCGTCACCTCGTTGGCCGCTTTTTTCCACTCGGTGCTGGAGGTGGGGTTCTGGAACTGGCGCACCAGATCGTACTGGCTTTCTTGATTGAGAATCACAGGGCGCAGGAAAATGACCAGCTCAGTCTTGCCGTTGCTGTCGCTACGCGCCTTGAATAATTCGCCTAAGGCCGGAATGCTGCCAAGCCCCGGTATCTGGCTGGTATTGCCGCTACGCGTGTCCTGCATCAGACCGCCTAACACGGCAATGTCGCCATTGCGCACCCGCAGGATGGATTCCATCTCGCGCGTCTGGATCTGCGGGATGCGATTGAGCGTTGCGATGTGTGTGACAGGATCAATCAGCGCGGGATTCGGGTCGTTCGCATAGCTTAAAATTCGGGTGATCGTCGGCCTCAGATTGAGCGTGACCTCGGCATCGGCACCGATCTGCGGGGTGATATACATCATGAAACCCACCGGTACCGTGTGTACCGTAGTGGTATAGGTCGGGAGCGTGGTGGGCAGGCCGGTAGTCGGGTTAATCGTCCCTTGTGTTACGGCAATCGTGAAATAAACTGATTCATCTACTACTTTTACCAGACCGGTCTGGTTGTTGAGCACCGACAATTTCGGACTTGACAGCACGTGCAGTTTGCCGAAGGTTTCCAGTAATTTGATCGAGCCGCTCAGGTTAAACATGCCGCCCCGGCCCGGGTTGCTGTAACTGAGGGTGCCCATCGCTGCCAGTGCTCCCGCAGGAGACGTCTGAGTAAGACTGAGCCCGAGGGTGCGCAGCAGCGACCAGTCTATGCCTTGCTGGTATTGGTCTGACAGGGAGACCTCGACGATCGTGGCCTCGATCAAAACTTGCCGGCGCGCGTTGTTGATCACTTTGTCGATGAATTCGCGCACACTGGCATGTTGGCGCGACGTGGCGCGCACACTGATGATGCCCGTTTCCGGGTTGGCGATCACATAGGCGGCTTCGCGATAGGTCGCGCGGCGCGCACGAATGGTGTTCTGGCTTTGAATCTGGGCGGGCAGGGCGGCCAGCGCACCGGATTTTCCGCTTGCATCGCTATTGGTCTGCGCTGCGACGGGTTGGTATTGCTCGGCCTCGTTGATCCCTTCAGGCAGCTTCTTATCGGTTTCACGCAATAAATCCTTGATGTTCTCGGTCAATGTTTCCCAAAATCGATTGTTGGATATGTTGTCAATGTTGGAATTGGAGCCGTTGCTGCCGCCGCTGCTTTGTCCCTGGCCGATCACCGCAATGCTGGTTGACATGTTGATGCTGTTTTTGGCTTCACGCGCCACGTTGGGATATTCAATCTGGTAGCTTTTCAGATAGGGGCTGTCGGGCATGATGGACAGGTTGCCGTCGTTGAGCTCGTAGCGCATGTCCACTTGCCGGGCAATTGCATCGAGAATTTCCGGCAGGGTGCGATCCAGCAGATTCATCGTCACCGTTCCCGTGATGCCGGGGTGGATCTCGATGTTGAGCCTGGCATCCCGTGCCAGCGCAAACAAGATTTCCTGCGCCAGCACGTTGTTGACTACGATGCTGTAACGCTCGGCGGCTTTATGGGTTTTGGGCAGCGGTGGCAGCGGTGCCGTTTCACTGAGAGGCGGGATTGAGCCGGGAGTATCGTTTCTGGGTAGTGCAATGTGTTGGCCGGATGGCGTCATCGCCTTGGGGAGGTTCGTGCAAGCGCCTAACGGGAGGCATAAGGCGGCTACCATGAACAGTAGTCTTTTATATTTATTGTTATTAAGACCAACGTACATTGTCAGTTCCTCCTGCGTGCGACGGTGTGGCTTTGTCAGGCTGGCGTGCATTCTTTCATTTCATGTGGACAGGGGCAATATGCCTGAATACATAGCTAATTTGGCCTAGGTGCAGCAGGAGTGCGGAAGAGGTGGCGGACCAGGGGCTCGCTTGGGGACGCACAGGAAACTAGAGTTCGTGCTGCAGCTGTGTGGACATCATTAATTTCAGCGGGTTGTCAGTCTGCACAGGCTTTACAAAATTGAATCGGCTGACCAGCCAGATGAACGCGATGGTGGTCAGGGCAAGGACGGATAGCCGGGCGAGGGCGCCTAGCCAGCGTTTGCCGGGTATCAGGCTGCCGGAGGAAAAGTTGGCGCCGGCATCAACTATTGCACGCCATACATGACGCGCGTTGACCTGATCCTCGCCTTCGGCGAAAGCGGCCAGCAGTGATTTGTCGGCGATCAGATTAAGGCGGCGGGCGCGTCCCCGGGCGTCATACAGCAACAGTCGTTCACCCAAGGCTGAAAACAGACGTCCACCGCGCCATCCTGCGATGCGCAGCCGGTGATACAGATAGCGGCTTGCCTCATCGCGCGACAAGTTGTGCAGCATGAGCCGGTAAACCACACGGTCGCGCACCTGGCGCAGGGAAGGTTTGGCAAGCAGGGTGTCGAGTTCAGGCTGGCCGCAAAGAATCAACTGAACCAGTTTTCGATCATCGGTCTCCAGATTGGAGAGCCGCCTGACCTCTTCGATGGAATCGGCGGGCATCAAGTGGGCCTCGTCTATCAGCATGACCACATGACGCCCCTGTTCATGCCGTTTGATCAGTTCCTGCTGGAGTGCCTCAAGTCCAATGCCCTGACTTGCAATTCCCAGGTCTCGTGCGATCACGTCGATGATTTCGTCGCGGGAAAAAGCGGGATTGGGCAGATAAACCGTATCGATATTGTCAGGTAGTTGTGTGAGCAGCATGCGGCTCATCAGGGTTTTTCCGCTGCCGACTTCGCCGATCACAAGCACGATGCCCTCATGTTGCAAGGCGGCGTGCAGCAAGCCTGCAATGAACATGCCCCTGTCACCTCCCGCAAAGAAAAATTCCGGGTCGGGGGTGATTGAAAATGGCGGCGAACTCAAGCCGAAGTGATTCAGATAGAGTGAGGACATGGCGCATCCTATGTCCGCTGTTTCGCCACTGTCAATCAGCCAAAGTATATAGATCTAGGCCTGAGTGCTTGCCTGGCGTGCCTATTTGCGCTTTAATGCACCTTGTTTTTAACTGTCGTAATACTCAAAATGAAATTTCTTGAAAGTCTGTTTGAAGGAAGTCTGTGGAATAGCCGCTTTATCATTCTGTCTGCCGTTATCGGCAGTCTGGTGGCGGGTTTTGTGATTTTTTACATGGCCACAGTGGATGTGTTTTTCTTGTTCAAGCACGCGCTGCATTATGCGGACGCCAGTCTCTCCGATGAGGCGCGTAAGGCGCTGCATGACAGTACCGTTTCGCATATCGTTGAAGTTGTGGATGGTTATCTGCTGGCGACGGTGATGCTGATTTTTTCACTCGGTCTGTATGAATTGTTCATCAGCGACATTGATCAGGCGCATGGCAGCAAGGCATCCAGCAAAATTCTGGTGATCAACAATCTGGATGATCTGAAAGGCCGTTTGGCCAAGGTGATTCTGATGATCATGATCGTCACTTTATTCGAAGAAGCGTTGCACATGAAGCTTGAGAGTGCGCTGGATCTGGTCTATATGGGCGCGAGCATCACACTGATCGCACTGGCCTTGTATTTCAGCCATGCGGCGGAAAATGCTTCGGGTTCACACGAAGCTGCGCCGGAAGTTGACGTTTCCGAAGAGCCTAAAAGGCACGGTCATTAATACCGTGCACATTAGGAAGTTAATCTGTTGGCTGATGTTGTGTCTGCCGCTGGTCAGTCTGGCGGCGGACTTTACGCTGGAAGATATGCAAGGCAAGACACACCATTTGTCAGATTATCGCGGCAAGTGGGTGCTGGTGAATTTTTGGGCGACCTGGTGTCCGCCTTGTCTGAATGAGCTTCCCGAGTTGAGTGCGCTGCACAATTCCCATAAGGATCTGGTCGTGATCGGCATCGCGATGGACTACAGCTCCGGAAAAACCGTTGCCGATTTTGCCAAAAAGCACGGCATCAGCTATCCGATTGTGCTGGGTAACCGTAAAGTTGTCGCGCAAATAGGTGATCTGGACGTGCTTCCTACCAGTTACCTGTATAGCCCAACTGGCGAGCAGGTCAGTTCTCAGGCGGGCGAGGTGACGCGTGAGTCCATCGAGACTTATATTAAAAACAAGCAGGGAAAATAATGTCGCTAGCCGCAGTTTAACTGGCGGATGCGTAGCCGTTTCCGGCGGTGCGCTGAGGCGCTAACCAGTGTCCGTGCCAGGCGGCACGCACCATGTTTGGATATTCGGGACGTCCCAGGCTGCCGTTGTAGCGCCCTAGCGCGCGGAACAGATCGCCTTTTTCTATATCCAGGTAGTGACGCAGTATTGTGCAGCCATAACGCAGGTTGATGCGCAGATGAAACAGGTCCTGCTCAGTCGTGCCGATTTCCTTCACCCAGAACGGCATTACCTGCATATATCCGCGCGCACCGGCCGAGGATACCGCGTACTTCTTGAAGCCGCTTTCTACTTCGATCAAGCCCAGAACCAGCTGCGGATCGAGGCCTGCGCGGGTGGCTTCGTAATGCACGGTGCTCAGGAAATCCGTACGGTAGTTTTTATCCGGCAGGCGTTTTTCCAACCGGTGCGACATGTCGTTCATCCACGCATCAGAATCGGCTTGTGTAGCAAAGGCAGGTTTTGGAGCCGCCTGATCCGATACGCTGCGCTGCAATACAGCACGCACGCTGGCGGAGAGCGGCGCAGCGCTTTGCGCACCGGCAAAGGCGTTAGTGGCGAACAACGCCACTAACAGGATCGAGGATCGAGGATTCAGGATCGAGCGAAAAACGGAGCAGCGGGGTTTACTCGCTCCTCGCTCCTTGCTCCTCAATCCTTCACTCAGAAACAGGAGCTTTAGCTCCGTTGTTTCGAGGGAATGCCCTTGCGGCATGAATCCTGTTTTCATCATAGTTTGGATTGTACAAACTGTAGCGCGCTTTGCAAGGGGATAGATTGAGCGGCAGCATCGCGTCGTCCCTGATATTCCAGCATGCCATCCTTCAGACCACGATCGCCGATGACGATGCGGTGCGGGGTGCCGATCAGTTCCATGTCAGCAAACATCACACCGGGGCGCTCGTCGCGGTCATCGAGTAATACCTCAATACCGGCGGCACGCATCTGGGCGTACAGTTCTTCGACGGCCGCACGCACGGCTTCGCTTTTGTTCATGCCGATCGGCACCAGCGCGATCTGGAACGGAGCGATGGCAGCCGGCAAGGCGATGCCGCGCTCGTCGAAATTCTGCTCGATCGCGGCGGCGACGATGCGTGACACGCCGATGCCGTAGCAGCCCATTTCCAGAATCTGCGCTTTGCCCTGTGCATCCAGGAAGGTCGCTTTCATGCTCTCCGCATACTTGGTGCGCAACTGGAAGATATGGCCGACTTCGATACCTCGACAGATTTCGAGCGTACCACGACCATCAGGCGATATATCGCCTGTGACGACGTTGCGGATGTCGGCGATCAGGTCCGGCTCGGGCAAGTCGCGACCCCAGTTGATACCGGCGGTGTGGAATTTTGCGATGTTGGCACCCGCGACGAAATCGCTCATGACTGACACCGAATTGTCGGCGATGACGCGCACCTGGGTTCGGTCGATGCCGACTGGGCCTAAGAAGCCGGCCGGGCAGTTGAAGAAGGCGCGAATTTCATCTTCGCGGGCGAAGCGGAAGTCGGCCAGGCCTGGCAGTTTGGCCGCTTTGATTTCGTTGAGTGTATGGTCGCCGCGTAGCAGCAAGATAAACAGCTGGCCGGATGCGATCAATGCCAGAAGCTTGACCGTGCGCTGCAGCGGGAAATCGAGCATTTCTGCTACTTCTTCGCAGGTAGTCTGTTTTGGTGTGTACACATTGCGCATTCCCTCGGCAGGGGTGGCGCGCGTCGTTGCGGGCAGACCGGCGGCAGCCAGTTCCACGTTGGCGGCGTAGTCCGATGTCGGGCAATAGGCCAGCGCGTCCTCGCCTGAATCAGCCAGCACGTGAAATTCGTGTGAGCCGCTGCCACCGATGGCGCCGGTATCGGCGGCCACGGCGCGGAACTTCAGCCCCAGACGCGTGAAGATGCGGCTGTAGGTTTCGTACATCACGGCGTAGGTCTTTTCCAGACTGGCGAAATCGGCGTGGAACGAATAGGCATCCTTCATCAGGAATTCACGCGCGCGCATTACGCCGAAGCGCGGACGCACTTCGTCGCGGAATTTGGTCTGGATCTGGTAGAAATTGACCGGCAACTGGCGGTAGCTGCGGATTTCCCGGCGCGCGATGTCGGTGATGACTTCTTCATGGGTCGGGCCGAAACAGAATTGATTGTTGTGGCGGTCTTTAATTTTCAGCATCTGCGGGCCGAATACTTCCCATCGCCCTGTTTCATCCCAGAGTTCTGCGGGCTGCACGGCCGGCATCAGTAATTCGATGGCGCCGCTGTTATTCATCTCTTCGCGCACGATCGCTTCAACCTTGCGCAACGCGCGCAATCCCAACGGCATCCAGGTGTACAAGCCGCTGGAGAGCTTCTTGATATAGCCTGCGCGCATCATCAGTATGTGACTGGGTAGTTCAGCCTCGGATGGGGCTTCTTTGAGGGTGGAGATGAAAAATTGTGAAACGCGCATGATGTTTGAAAATTCGGGTTGAGTTGAAGTCGTGATTTTACAGGGAATGTGCAGGCTGCGTACTCACTGCTGTCTGTTTTTCCCGGCGGGCATGGCAGGGATGTGGTCCTGAATCGAAAATTAGTCCTGTCCGTTCCCTCACCAAACCTAGTGAAACGACTAGCCATTCGACTAGGCTGCCACAAGACGCCAGCCAAGTCGCTGGTTATCTCCCGCGCCACGTGAGAGTGTGCAAACGAAGCACTGCGCAAGTTTTATATTATGGGTAGGGTGCAGAATTGCTCAAAGTATGAAGGAGGTGGCGCATATTCGCTTTTCAATAAAGGTGAAATGTGAAAGAATCCGCATATTGAAATTAACCCGATAAGAGTGACAAATGATAGACCGAGACGGCTACCGCCCGAATGTCGGCATCATTATCACGAATGACAAAAATCAAGTATTCTGGGGTAAGCGGATACGGCAACATGCCTGGCAGTTCCCGCAAGGTGGCATACAGCACGGGGAAAATCCCGAGCAGGCGATGTATCGCGAGTTGTACGAAGAAGTCGGTCTGATGCCTGAACATGTGGAGATACTGGGGCGCACCCGTGAATGGATGCGTTACGAAGTGCCACAAAGTTGGAGCAGGCGAGAATCGCGAGGCGGTTATCGCGGGCAGAAGCAGATTTGGTTTTTGTTGCGTTTAGTTGGACGTGATTGTGATGTCTGTTTGCGTGCATGCGCGCATCCCGAGTTTGATGCATGGCGCTGGAATGATTACTGGCTGGATATTCATGCAGTGATCGAATTCAAGCGTGAAGTTTATACCAAGGCGTTAAATGAGTTAGTTCGCTATCTTCCCGAGTCCAGGAATAAGTGTGTTTGTTCGCCACATGCACAGGATTTTTAGCTGCATGTACATAGATGATTTTTGTGAATTTTTAGGAGCGAAAACATGATTAAAGAATATACCGAACTGCAATCACATCCCCTGAAAACAGGTTCGTCTTTCGTGCGCCCGGTGCAAACTTTCCCTGAACGCGTCAAATTGAGCGACCCGGCATTGACAGTAATGACCGATTTAACCCGCGTTTCTGTGGTCAGTGTGCGCGCCAAGACATCGATGGATAAGGCTAATGCCAAGATGATCCGTTATGGCGTGCGTATGTTGCTGGTGCTCGATGATAATGAACAGGTGGTAGGATTGCTGACCGCATCGGACGTGCTGGGCGAGAAGCCGCTGCGTTTCCTGCAGAATATGGGCGGCACCCATGCCGACATCATGGTGCGCGATATCATGAGTACGCAGCGGGAGTTGAGTGCGCTGAAATTTGCAGATGTGCAACATGCAAAAGTCGGTGAAATCGTCGCCACGCTGAAGAAGGCTAACAGGCAGCATGCGCTTGTGGTGACTGAAGGGCCCGATGGCGTGCAGACGGTGTGTGGTTTATTCTCGATCACTCAAATCGCTCGTCAATTAGGCGCTCAGGTGCAAAGCTTCGAGTTGGCTCGCACGTTTGCAGAAATCGAATCGGCTATTGCCCATGGTTAATTGCTGAGACTTTGCCGTACAAGCTTCATCCTGGCATCAGTAAATGATGCCAACGTTTTTTACGGTGTTTGAATTGCCGTGTTGATTGAAATTAAAGAATCCTGAGGTATAAGTTAATGAGTTCATTATCGCAACGTATTGCGCTGCTTGTTTTGATGGCGGCTGTAACCGGATGTTCAACTATCAATGATGCAACAGATACGGTCAGCGGCTGGGTAGGTGGCGGTACTGGTACGCTTGAAACCGGCAAGACGGCGCTTCCTGTGAGCAGTACGGGCCTTAAGTATGGTGCGACGCTAAGAGTTAATAATTATGTCGATCAGCGCAAGGTAAGTAATCCGCGTTATCTCGGGCAGTTGTCTGCTCGGGTAAACGGTCTGAGTGGCAATGAATTGCTGATGGATCAGGAGGTTGCAGCCATGGCGACCGGCGCCATCAAGAAGCGTTTCGATGCTGAAGGTTTTCAGGTAATGGAAGGCACCAGTGCCGCTAACGCGGTGTTTGAAGTGTCGGGCGTCGTGAAAGAGTTGACCCTGAACATCAAGGAGCGCGATGACATTGCGATTGCGATTGAAACGACCCTGAAGGATGTCGCCACCGGCAAAGTGGTGTGGTCTGGGCTCGTGACTGAGAAGAATAGCCGTTTCGCAGGTATTTCGGGTAACAGCAAAGACGATGTGATGGCTTATCTGAATAAGGAATTACGGATTGCCAGCAGTAAGGCGGTCGAGGCGATCGGTGCTTCGCTGATGGCATCGCACCCCGAGTTGTTTAATCTGACACCGGGTACCAAGCCTATCCCCGGTGTGACGGTTTATGTCGCGCCTTCCTTGCCTAAAGCCGCTCCAGTCGCTGTGCCAAGCTTTGGTGTTCAGCCGGGTAGTGATGTTCCTGTGTCGACTTACCGTCCTCATGCCAGCGAGGCGAACGGCTTGTTGATGGTGAATACCAATCCGGCGCGCGCCAAGGTGTATCTGGATGGTGTGTATTACGGAATGTCGCCGTTGCGCCTGGAAATTGAGCCTGGCATCCATGCGATCAGCGTGAAACTGGCAGGCTACAATATGGTCACCGAAAAGGTATCGGTACGCCGTGGCGATAACACCGAGATCGAGCTGAATCTGGAGCACTAGGAGCCGCTGGTAGTTAATGCAGACAATAAAAAACCCGCTTCGGCGGGTTTTTTATTTCAGATGGCTGTGCTACCGACCACGCGCTAGCAGGGGCTTTTCTAGTGTTTTCCTGTGCTGCCGAATCCGTCTGTGCCACGCTCGCTCAACGGGAATTCATCGACGATGTTGAAGTGGGCTTGCATGACCGGCACGATGACCAGTTGCGCCATGCGTTCCATCGGCATCAGCGTGAAGGGGATCTGGCTGCGGTTCCACAAAGAGACGAAAATCTGCCCCTGATAGTCGGAGTCGATCAGGCCGACCAGGTTGCCCAGTACGATGCCATGCTTGTGTCCTAAGCCTGAACGCGGCAAGATCATCGCGGCATAGCCCGGGTTGGCCAGATGGATCGCAATGCCGCTGGGAATCAGCTCGCACTGTTTGGGCTGAATCACCAGGTTGTGTTCGATGCAGGCGCGCAGGTCTATGCCTGCCGAACCGCTGGTCGCATAAGTGGGCATGTTGTCATGCAAGCGCGGGTCGAGGATTTTGACGTCTACATTGGGCTGTTTCATATCAGTATTCCTTCATAACGTTGGGCTATATGGTGCATCAGTTGCCTTGCCAGGGTCAGCTTGTCGGCGCGTGGCAGGGCATGAATGCCGTTGTCATCAAATAGCATCAGTTCGTTGTCGTCGCTGCCGATCGCCTGTTGAGCGATGTTACCCACCAGCAGCGGCAATCTTTTAGCCTGCCGTTTTTGCTCAGCATATTCTGCCAGATTTTCGCTCTCGGCGGCGAAACCCACACAGTAGGGCGGATTCGCGAGTGCTGCAACATAGGCCAGAATATCCGGATTGGGGATGAGTTCAAGCGTCAGCGGGGCGGCACTTTTCTTGATCTTTTGGGCGCTCACCTCGGCGACACGGTAATCTGCCACGGCCGCTACCGCGATGAAGATATCGCAAGCCGCGACCTGTTTTTTGACGGAATCGTACATTTGTGCGGCGCTTTGCACGTCGATCAGCAATGCGCCGTGTGGCGCAGTCAGCGCCGTCGGGCCCGATACCAGTGTCACCTCGGCGCCCATCTCAAGGGCTGCCTGACAGATGGCATAGCCCATCTTGCCGGAACTTTTATTGGTGATGCCGCGCACCGCATCGATCGCTTCATAGGTGGGGCCTGCGGTCATCAGGATTTTTTTGCCTTTGAGCAGCTTGGGCTGGAACGCCGCCTTGATGTGTTCAGTCAGCTGTTCGGGTTCCAGCATCCGTCCGATGCCGGTCTCGCCGCAGGCCTGTATGCCGATTGCCGGTCCCATGACCTGAACGCCATCGTCGAGCAACTGAGCGATGTTGCGCTGCATTGCGGCATTGAGCCACATCTCGCGGTTCATCGCCGGTGCGATCAGTAACGGGCAGTTGCGCGCAAGGCATAAAGTGGATAGCAAATCATCCGCCAGACCATGGGCGAGTTTGGCAATGAAATCGGCGCTCGCGGGGGCGATTACAATCGCATCGGCATCCCGGCTCAGGTTGATGTGGGCCATGCTGTTCTCAACGCGCGCATCCCATTGATCCGTGTACACGGGCTTGCCGGACAAACCCTGCAGGGTGGTGGGCGTAATGAAATGGCATGCAGCCTCGGTCATCGCGACTTGTACCGAATAGCCCTGCTTGGTCAGCTGCCGCAACAGCTCGGCTGACTTGTAGGCCGCAATACCGCCGGTGATGCCAAGAACGATATGTTGATTATTCATGCGCGCATCTTACAGCATCAGAATCACTGCTGACTACTAGCGACTAGCTGGTTTAGTGTCCGGGCTTGTCGAGCCTTTTTGCTGCAGGCAGCTTCTGTATCTGGCGTTAACTCGATTGGCGAACCACTCGGTGGTGAGTTTGCGCTTTATTTTCGGACTTTTCAGGTCGATTTCCGGCATGGAGACACGTGGCTGAATACCTGTGCGGTCAGCGAGCGTAAACAGACGGTTATAAAGGGGGGACTTGCTGAAACTTGAGAGCTTTTCAAGGCGCAAATCGCGTTGTATCTCAGCATCGCTCATCTGCAACGCTTTGTTGATCGTCAGCAATGCGTTCATTGTGGAACTGGGCGCTGAGCTGGGGCTGCCGTTTTTGTAGCGCAGCAGATCGCCGTCCGACGCCAGCGCCCGGCCAGTCAGGTGTGCCAGCGCCTGCTGGAAGGCGGCGTTACGGCTGCTGTAACGACCCGCGTTAAAGTCGGCAAAACGATACAGCATGTCGGTGTAGGGGGCAGGGTAGTCAAGCAAAATGGCGCTGCCAAAGTAAATGCCGCCGCGCCGGCTGAAAACCTCGTTGCGCAGGTTGCCGTTGATCGTGTACGGGTAAGGTCGCGCACGAACATGGCTTTCGGCAAATTCAACGGACACCTGCATCGGGCCTCCGGTGCGTACCGGGTTGTAGTTAGGAAATAAATCTTTTCCTGCCGGTACCATGGCGATGATTTCTTCGATCAGGTCGCTCAGTTCCTTTTCTGTTCTGAGCGCATCTATGCGTTGATTGAAGCTGCGGCCGTCGCGTGAATTTGCCGCAAGCATCCAGTCAATTACAGTTTGTGGAAGGCTGTATTTTTCACGTCGTTGTTCGATCTCGCGCCGGATGATGGCAGGCAGCCCCGGAACGACCGGATCGGCCTGAAAGCTCGACTCCTGCTCGATCAGGGCTATCGTCGCGCAAAAGTTCGCGGCAGCGGGGGGGATTTGCAGCACCTTGAATGCCGTTTGCATATCAACCGCCCAGCCTTCCTTGTCCTTGAGCCTGCCGGGCAGGAGTTTCAAAACGAGCTCGTGAACCTCTCGGTCAGATAACGCGCCGGGCGCGGGCGTAATAACAGGCTGTTTGACAACCGCTTTTGCAGAGGGGGGGGCGGCAGGCTTTGCATGTTCAACTTTGACGGGAGGAGGTGTCGCCGGTTGCGGCGTGATTGGTTCAGGCGTGCTGGCGCAGCCTGCGGTCAGCGCGATCAGGAAAAACTGAATGATGCGATTTGGGGTGAGCAAGTGACCGTCCCTAGGTTGTACGCGCATCGGTAACCCGGGAAAATGTTGAATTATCCCGGGTTGCATGGCGCTAAATCCGCTTGGCCAGTTCAGCCGCTTTGCCGATGTAAGTTTCGGGCGAGAGTTGCAACAGACGCTGTTTTTCTTCTGCAGGGATCTCAAGCGTTTCTATAAACGCGCGCAGTGACTCGCGGTTGATGCCGCTCTGGCCGCGCGTCAGCTCTTTCAGCTTGTCGTAGGCATTTTCGATGTTGTAACGGCGCATCACGGTCTGGATAGGTTCAGCCATGACTTCCCAGCTTGAATTCAGATCATCGGTGACGCGTTGTGCATTGACCTCGAGCTTGTTCAAGCCCTTCAGGCAGGATTCATAGGCGAGCAAGGTGTAGCCCAGACCGACGCCCATGTTGCGCAACACGGTGGAATCGGTCAGGTCGCGCTGCCAGCGTGAGACAGGCAGCTTTTCTGACAGATGACGGAGCAAGGCGTTGGCCATGCCCAGATTGCCTTCCGAATTTTCGAAGTCGATCGGGTTGACCTTGTGCGGCATGGTCGATGAGCCGACTTCGCCCTTGATGACTTTCTGCTTGAAATAACCCAACGAGATATAGCCCCAGATGTCGCGGTTCAGATCGATCAGAATGGTATTGATGCGCGCAAACGCATCAAACAATTCTGCCATGTAATCATGCGGTTCGATCTGGATGGTGTACGGGTTGAAGGTAATGCCGCGCTCTGTTACAAAGCGCTCTGCAAAGGCTTCCCAATCGACATCGGGATAGGCAGATAAATGCGCGTTGTAATTACCGACGGCACCGTTGATCTTGCCCAGTATTTCCACGGTTTCCAGGCGCTGTGTGGCGCGTTGCAAACGATATACCACGTTGGCCATTTCCTTGCCCAGCGTGCTCGGTGTGGCGGTCTGGCCGTGGGTGCGGCACAGCATCGGCAGATCGGCCAGCTGGTGGGATAATTCTGTCAGTCTTGCTACGATCAGTTTTAACGCAGGCAAGATCACCGCATCTCTGCCATTTTTGAGCATCAGCGCGTGAGACAGGTTGTTGATGTCTTCCGAGGTGCAGGCGAAGTGGATGAATTCGAGAACGCGGGCGGTTTCCGGGTTGCCGGACAGCTGGTCGCGCAACCAGTATTCGATGGCTTTGACGTCGTGGTTGGTGGCTTTTTCGATGGTTTTGATCGCCTGAGCATCGGACTCGCTGAAATTCGTGTTCAGTGCATCCAGCTGTGCAATGGTGGTCGCTGAGAACGGGCCGACTTCCGCAATGTCAGCCTGTGCTGCCAGGGATTTTAGCCATTCGATTTCGATCTGCACGCGGAAACGGATCAGGCCGAATTCGCTGAAATAGTCGCGCAAAGCGTCTACTTTGCCGTGATAGCGTCCGTCCAGCGGGGAGAGTGCGGTGAGTTTGGTAAGCGTGGTCATGGCAGTGCCTTGAATCGTAAAACGCGTATTTTACGCGAATCAGGCCGGTTCTTGTTAATGTGATTCCACTGGCGTCATCGGGGTAGCTCGACGAACCAAGCGGGGAAGGCGGTGGAGCTCACAGGTTGCGTTATGAAAATAACCGGGTATTCGAGTTCAACCGATTTTTTGAAGCATGCTGGATATAAATGTGATCTCCAACTTAGATCATTTGCACTGCCGAATAGCGCTCGTTGGCGATGTGTCACAATGTGCCATTAACGGACCGTCACGGGGCGGGCTTTTAGCGGCTGGTTTCGGTAGTAAAGCACCCACTGACCAGTTGAATCTTGGACAGGTAACAGTCGGCTAATTGTGATCGATCACCGCCACAAACGTAGCTCAAGTTGCACAAAAATTATGATGTCGTTTTTTCTGGCAAGGATGGTGTGTTTATGAACGTCACTCCCTTTTAAATCAACTGGATGGAATTTTCCGCCAAGATTATGCGACAATCAATGCCAGATTATCCGACACTTTTGGTGTCTAATTTTAGTTATGCATCTACAACACATACCGAAGATACGAAATGACTAGAAAGGACTTTAGCGAAATTGGGCATACGGGTGGAAAAGTTACATTCACTATCGTTTGTGATGCACAAGGGCATGTCCAATATCAAATCGGTTACTCTCACTCGTCCCCGCGACCTGCAAGCCTTGTTGGAATATATGCTCACCCAGATGGGTTTGCGTGTGGAAATATAGTGATGGGAGGCATAGGGGATCCTTGGAATGCACCTCCCTTCCCCAACTGCATCGCTGTGATGATGGCATCAGACTCACAGGGAAGGTTTGGGCATGAGTGCCCTAGCTGCAAAAAACATTTTCGTTCCGAAGGTATCCCTTCGAGATTTCCGTTAACTTGTCCTTATTGTGGCGTGAGAGCAGAGTCGTATCATTTTTTAACACCACCTCAGAAGTCATATATTTCACACTATGTTGGGTCGCTGCACACTGCCATATACGAGGCAGAACCAGACTCAACCAGGGAAGTTATTATTGATATGGACGCTCTGGCTGATTCGATAACGGATGAGCCTAGGCCGGACTTTTACTACACATCCACCGCCCAGCAAACGGAATTTAGATGCTCTGCATGTAATAGTTACAACGATATTCGTGGGAAGTATGGGTATTGTTCTTCGTGTGGGTGGAGAAATTCTGCAGAGCAACAACGTGTTGCACTAGAGCAAATCAGGGGTCGATTAGTGAGCGGCGAGCTATCTCCGTCTGACGCGGTTAAGCAATCCGTTTCAGAGTTTGATTCAGCCGCGCGTGATTATGTAGTTCAGTTGATTTCCTGTGTGCCGATGAAAGAATCAAGAAGGAACCAGTTAGAAAGATTGCTGTTCCATAACCTAGACAAGTTCGAAAAGATTTTGAGTGATAGTTTTGATATTAATTTGCTACAAGGGATGACAGCTGATCGTGCATTCGTTAAAAAGATGTTCTTTCGTCGTCACGTCTATGAGCATGATGGAGGTGTTGCGACCCAACGATATGTTGAAGAAAGCGGAGATGCTGGTATTGAAAAAGGCGACCTGATTAGAGAAACCACAGAAAACACGCACAAGTTTATCGGTTGCCTGAATCGCATGGTCACTACCTTCGAAGCTGATTTTCATGAAATGATCGAGCCTGAGGCGTTTTGCATTGAAATTGAAAAAGACCGCAGAAAGCGCATCGGTAAACAAAATGCATAACAATGCGCTCGTTCGGACGCAAACTGCGCTACGCTTCGTTTGCGCCGCACAGCTTAAACGTTAGGCATAAAAAATGAGCACGAAAGAACAAGCCGAAGAGTTTATCGAAAACAGTCGTCCCGCGATTGAACACCTGTTTAGTGCTCTGGGTGAATACAACAAAGTGCTCGAAAAGGCACAGATTACAGTTGAGGAAATTGAAAGTTCAGAACAGCTTTTATCTGATCTGTTTATGTACCGTGATCAGTGGTCTCCTAATGCCAATCACCATTACGCACAGTACATGATGCGTATGGAAGAGCTAGAAAAACAAAAGAAAGCCGCTCAAGAGGATGATGCTAAAAAATTAGAAAAAGCTCTTTTTAATATAGGCTCAACAGTTGAATCCATGTCCGGCCTGGCTGGTGCCGTTTTACAAATCGGAAAACAAGCACTCTCGATACGCCACGCGGGAAAGCCGAACCTTCCAGCCGCAAGAGCAATTGGCACACAAAACATAGTTGAGGTGGTTTGGGAGGGGCGTAATCACGCCATGCATTGGGATGAAGGAGCCCCAAGAGAACGAGTAAGAAATATGCTCAATACATTAGCAGCCGACCTCAATATCACGATTGAAATTGGCAAAAACAATTGCCTTTCGGTTCTAGGTGCATTGGAATGGAAAAAACATGAAGATGTCATTTCCGATCTCAAAACATTGGTGCAATAAAATGCCTAACAAGCGCATAAACGCGGACGTCAAAAAGCTGCGCCGCTCGTACCTCGCTCTGCAGCTTTTTGCCTCTGGTTAACCGCTGAAGAATGGGCACGACTTGCTAGAACATTTGGACTTAGCTCTGCATATTTCCTGCTCCGCAAGTACGTAGCGTTCTAACTCAAATATGCACAGTATAAATCCTAACCAGTCGTTTGATACCTGTGCGTACGCCGTATGCTTTCTGGAAAACTGAATAGCTGGGTCGTTAAAGTCCATTATGGAATCTCTGATAAGATTCAAACTGCGACGTGACAAGATAAAGACTGGTATATTTAACTAATTGATCCAATCACAATATCAAGTCATTGTTCCAAGAGGCCGCAGCCATGAGATTTTTGTCATTTGTGTTCTTCACATGTACCGAGCTTCTTATGGCTGGGTGCGATTCGAACATAAACTCAGTTGAATGGTTTATTGCTCATCCGAAGTCGGCACAAGATCAGGTGGAAATGTGTCAACCGATACAAGGCGTAGGAAAATCAGCAGATGCATTGGCGTTTCCAGAAATTTGCGCCAACGCCCAAAAGGCGGTTGAAATTATCGACAGCAAAAAGAACTGACGCCTCTCATTGTATAGCCTCCCATCAGTGGTCTGGTCATAAGCATCTTCAGATATGGAGAAAAAATGGAATTCTTCAGTGGTATTTCCAAAAAAATTGCCGAAATGTGGCAGCGGTCTAAAGATAAAAAGGAATTCTTTGAAGATATCCTCCGCGCAGCGGAGGACGGAGTTCTTACTGATGAAGAAATTGCGCAGATTCAGGCTCGATATAAAGAGTTGGGGCTGACACAAGACAACCTGAAGGGTATTCGAGTACAAGCCTACAATGCGGCGCTTCAGGCCGTAAAGAATGATGGAATAGTCACAGCCGAAGAGGAGGCTGAGCTGGGAAAACTACAACTGTTCTTGAATATTCCGGAATCCGAAATCGCAAAGTCAAAAAAAGAACTCGCAAGGCTTCGTCTTCTAACGGAAATACAAAACGGCAACCCACCATCCGTATCTGTACCAAATGTCATCCTCCAAAAAAATGAGACGGCCTACTGGTCTGAACCAGCACGTATTCTTGAAGAGAGAGTTGTAAAGCAACGCTATGAGGGTGGTTCACAAGGCTTTAGTTTTCGCATAGCAAAGGGCGTGTCCTATCGGGTTGGCTCTAATCGCGGCCACATCGTCAGCGATACGGCAGTCATTCCCGTTAGTTCCGGCGAGTTTATCATTACCAATAAACGGGTTATTTTTCGTGGCGATGCCAAGTCGTTTAACTTGCGGCTCGATAAGTTGCTTGAACTAAATTTTTATAGCGACGGTGTTCGATTGACGGATGACAAAGGAAAACCACATGTGGTCAAGTTTACATCGGCGGGCAATACGGATGTTGTTGGAGCCACTCTTTCTTGTGCTATTAACCAGTTTGCGAGCTAAGCCGCGCAGACCGATGATTTTGAACGTTGAACTAAACCGCTAACGCGGTGGCTGGGGTGCCCTGTCGCCGCATTCTGCTTTGAACCAGACTTGCATTTGAGGTTGTTGAGGTAAAACCTTGTCAGTGGGGAATTTCCCCTTCTTTCAAGGAGAGTTATCATGAC
>JBBRBS010000009.1:0-33236 GCA_038205615.1 Burkholderiales bacterium
ATCAAAGAGGCCTGTTGTACGCACAATTCCGGGCCTATGCCAGCCGGTTCACCCGCTGTAATGACCAGCGGTGCATATTTTGCATTCACTGGCGGCTACTCTTGTTCGATACGGTATTCGACGAACGCGCGGTCACGCAGCTGACGCAGCCAGTCCTGGTATAACTCCTCTGACTTAAAGGCGCCGATAGACGCGCGCGCTTGCTGACGTTTTTGTTGTTCGCTGACATCGGTATTGCGCCGCTCCAGCACCTGGATTAAATGCCAGCCGAACTGAGTTTGTACCATGCCGATTTCGCCGGTTTTCAGTTTATTGATTGCCTCTTCGAATTCAGGCACGGTCTGACCTGGTGACAGCCAGTCCAGATCGCCTCCCTGCTGCGCGCTGCCGTCCTGTGAATAGCGTTTTGCTTGTTCTGCAAAGCCGGCACCGTTGTCGATGCGCTGCTTGATTTCAAGAATGCGTTTTTTGGCTTCGGCTTCGGTTACGATAGCACTGGTCTTGATCAGAATGTGTCTTGCATGGGTTTGCGTGATCACCACCGGTGCGCTGGCGCTGCGTTTTTCGACCAGCTTGAGGATGTGAAATCCGCTGGGGCTGCGCAACACGGCCGTAT
Source organism: Burkholderiales bacterium (assembly GCA_038205615.1). Taxonomy (GTDB): domain Bacteria; phylum Pseudomonadota; class Gammaproteobacteria; order Burkholderiales; family Gallionellaceae; genus Gallionella. Next base: position 617 of record JBBRBS010000009.1, read on the forward strand.
TCTGGCCGCGCTGCAATGTCTGTAATTCATTCATGAACAGCGGTGGAATACGGTCGCCCGGCCGCCAGCCCAGATCGCCGCCTTTTAAGGCGTCCTTGGCGTCGGAAAAGCCGGCCGCCACCTGCGCAAAATCAGCGCCCCCGGCAAGTTGAGCCAGTGCCTGACCGGCGCGTTCGCTCGCGGCGCGTATTTTGTCTGCGCTGGCTTGTTCCGGCACGACCACCAGGATATGCGCCAGGTGATACTCGTCGTTATCCAGCCCCATCTTCGATTTATTGGTGAGATAGTTATCCACCTCGGTATCGCTGATGACCAGCTTGCTTTCGACTTCTCGCTCGCGCAGACGGGTAGACACAATCTCGGCACGTATTTCCTCGCGGAATTTTTTGACATTCACACCGTCCGCTTCGAGCTTGGTCGTAAACTCGGCCAGTGTGCGGAAATTATTTTGCTGAGCAATACGCGTAATCGCCAGATCCAGCTGGGTGTCGTCCACCCGCACGCCGCTTTCCTTCGCAAACTGAGCTTGCAGCATTTCGGCGATCATGCGTTCGAGAATTTGCTTTTCCAGCACGCTCTGCTCAGGCAGCGGGGTTCCTTGCTTCTTCAGCTGGCTGATCACCGTGCTCAGGCGCTCGTTCAGTTCATGGCGCGTGATCACGTCATCGTTCACCACCGCTACCACTGCATCTATCGTCGCCACCTGTTGCTGGGGATCGATTTTTTCGGCAGCAAAAGAGGGGGCTGCGGCCAGCAGCAGCGCGCTCAACAAAACAGGGAATTTGATTTTGGACATAGTCATCTCTTCGTTTAACGCAACACCGAGCTTGGTTTATTTGCGGGTTTTTCATTTAATTTTGTATAGCCGGGTACACTTTGCTTGAGCAAAGTCAACGGATCCGAGCCTACTTTTATCAGGTCATTCAATTCGAGCTGTACAAATATTCCGGTGTTGTTTACAGGTTTTGCACCGGCTGCGGTCATGACCGTCCCCACTGTGAAGCTGCGTGCCACTACGCGCAGCATCCAGCAGCTTTCTTCATACTCAAGACCTGCCACCCCGTTTAGAAGCCTGTTGTCCAGGAAGGAGTAGTTCCACTGCCCAACTGCATGCCAATGATTCGACAACGGCCATTGTCCGGATACATTTATCTGACGCAACAAAGGCGAAGCAACCGAGTAATTATTGCCGCCTACCGTCGTGTAAGGCACCCCCCATATGGTCGGATAGACAATTCCGTTGACCATCGCAGTTCCTGTCGGCGTGGCTACGCCGGGAATTAATGCGCCCAGTGTATCGCTGACGAATCGATAGCCCAGATTCAGCACTTTGCCCGATTCCGGGCGGTAGCGGGCCATCACGTTATAGTGCTGAACCAGTGACAGGGCGGGGCTATATTGCAGCTCACTGTCAAACGACCAGGCGCCGTAAAGGCGGCCGGTTGCACCCAGCAAAATATCTGATTTATTGGTCGTTGTTGTGGGCGCGACCAAGTTTACCCGGGGAGGGCTAAAGCTGAAACGCTCGCCTATCATCAGCCTTAAATTCTCAATGCCGTCATCACGGCCCAGAAAACGGGAGGTCACAGCCAGCGTGACCTGATTCGCGTCGCCCACCCGGTCATTGCCGACCATGCGATTTTCCGAGAACATCTGCGCAAAACTAAACGGAGCCTGGCCTGAATCGAATACCGGCAACTTGTCCTGATTGTGGTAAGGCACATACACATAGAATGCGCGCGGCTCGAGTGTGTTCGTGTAATTCTTGCCAAGCAGGTTGAGGTCCCGCTCAAAGGTAACGCCGCTATCGAGGCTGAACATCGGCAAGGTGCGCGAGACGTCGGCTAATGCCGTCGCGTTGTTGCTGCCCATCAGATACTGCGTATTGTGCAGCGTGAACTTCGGGGTGAGGTAATACGCCGGGGTGCTGACCAGGGGATAGCTGACGCTGGGGATGAACACCAGACGCTGCCCGTTCAGTGCGGTGGGATGGCTGAAGCTCACATATTCGCCGGCGGCAGTCACATTTGCACCGGCGTAATTCTGAGCCGCGTTTACCGTGAGCTGGGGCAATCGCGCATACGGCACGCCTATCGGAGCCAGCGGGTCTTGCAATGTCTGGTAGCGCTGTAGTCGCGCAGTGCTGCTCCACCAGCCTGCGCCATAGTTCAGCGCAACATCCTGTAACAGATTAACCTGCGTGGCCACATTTACCACGTTGGCCAGATCACGGTAGTAGGCATTGTCGGATACGCGGGTGAAGTTGATGCTGCCGGTAAAGCCTCCGCCCAGTGTTTGGCCATGCTTCAAGCCGAAACGACCGCGATTGCTGTGAGTCAGCGGGTCGTTGGGCAGCACATCCGCCTGCACCTCACCGGCATAACTTGATCCCAGGTATCTGAACTCATTGTTGAACTGCACGCCACGCTTGAGCATCATGCGCGGCGAGAGGGTTGCATCGTAATTCGGCGCAATATTCCAGTAGTAAGGCACGGTCAGTTCGCTGCCGCCCTTGGTTGAACCGCCCATAATAGGTGCCAGAAAACCTGATTTTCGCTGGTGACCCAGCGGAAAATCCATCCACGGCGAATAAAGAATTGGCACGTTCATGAATTCAATCCAGGCGTTGTGGGCGACGCCTACTTGCTGCTCGCGGTCGATGTCCAGGCTGGACATTTTCATAAACCAGTCCTGGTCATCGGCCGGGCAAGTGGTGTAGCTCGCATTGTCCAGCGTGTAATGTTGTTTATCCTGGATGTGCAGCATGTCGCCCGAACCGCGCCCGTCGCTCTCCTTAAAGTAGAACTCCGGCTGCTCCATAAATCCGGCATGTGTATCCATGTTCAATTTCATGTGCGGTCCGCTCATCGTGGTGCCAGCCTGTTCCACGACGACAGAGCCGAAGCCTTCTGCATCGCTCGTTTCCTGGTCATACAGCAGACGATCGGCACGCACGGTCTGATCGGATTTGATCAAAATTGCGTTGCCAGTGGCTTCGACTTGATTCTTCTTGTCACCGGTCAGTTGATTCGCCTCGAGAAATACAGGCTGATCCTCAGGCTGTGTTGCGGAGCTGGAATTAGGCGCGCGCAACTCTTCCGCCGCAGCAGAATGGACAAAAACACACAGCAAAGTGAGCACGACAGGCTTGAGACGAAACTGCATAATATTAGTAAAATGGTAAACTTTTGTAAGTTTACCATTAAGACCCGTCTAAAAGCCCAATATGAAACGTCAACAACAACTGACCGTCTGGCTGCAAAGCCAATTTCCTGGTGAAACTTTCAGCCTTGCACCCGCTTCTGCTGATGCCAGCTTTCGCCGCTACTTCCGCGCCACCTTCGCACACGGCGCAACGCGCATCATCATGGACGCGCCGCCCGAACACGAAGACTGCCGCCCGTTTTTGCATGTAGGTCAATTATTCGAGAATGCCGGAACTCATGTGCCACATGTGTATGCTCAGGATCTGACGCAAGGTTTCCTGCTGCTGTCTGATCTAGGCAATACCACCTACCTGCAGGCCCTGACGTCGGACAATGCACGCAGCCTGTATTCTGCGGCCACTGATGCGCTGATCAAGATTCAGCTGGCATCAAAGGCGGATGAGTTGCCGCCTTACGATGAAGCGTTGCTGTTGCGCGAGATGCGCCTGTTCCCTGAGTGGTATATCAACAAGCATTTGAATGTCACGTTAACCTCCGCTCAGAGCGAAAAGCTTGAAACAGTCTTTGCGCGCATCGTCGCCAATAATCTGGCTCAGCCGCGCGTCTATGTGCACCGTGACTATCACTCGCGCAACCTGATGGTGACCGAACCGAATCCAGGCATCATCGATTTTCAGGATGCTGTGTACGGCCCGATCACCTACGATCTGGCATCGTTGTTCAAGGACGCGTATATCAAGTGGGAAGAGCCGGAGATCATCGATCATCTGATCGGATATTGGGAAAAGGCGCGTCGCGCGGGTCTTCCTGTATCTGATGATTTCGGTCAGCTTTACTGGGATTTTGAATGGATGGGCGTACAGCGCCACATCAAGGTGCTGGGAATTTTTGCGCGTCTGTGTCATCGCGACGGTAAGGAAGGCTACCTGAAGGACATGCCGTTGGTGATGAGTTATCTGCGTGCGGCCGCCGCGCGCTACGTCGATCTCAAGCCGCTGCTCAACCTGCTCAACGAGCTGGAGCCTCCGCAAGAAGCACCGACGGGTTACGGGTTTTGAACGTGCAGTGGGGCAGGCAGGAGTATTGCGCGGCGGGCAAGTGGGGCTCGCAGGGATGTCACCCTGTGGGCGAATTGGGGTTGGCAGGTATACCTACCTGCGGGAGGTAACTCGCACAACTCGCATCGCTAGCAAAGGCATGAAACCTTGATGCTGCGCATCACCTATTTTCAACCCTCCCCTGTAAAACGGGCGAAGGAGCAATTGTGAAAGGCATAAAACTTTGAAGGCCATGATACTTGCGGCCGGGCGTGGCGAACGTATGCGTCCGCTCACCGACCACACCCCAAAACCCTTGCTTGAAGTAGGCGGCAAGCCTCTGATTGTGTGGCATATCGAAAAACTCGTGAATGCCGGCATCACCGAGCTGGTCATCAATCACGCCCATTTAGGCGTGCAAATCGAAGCTGCCCTGGGTGATGGCAGCCGGTTCGGTGCGCAGATTCAGTATTCGCCTGAGACCCGCGCGCTGGAAACTGCCGGCGGTATCGCTAATGCGCTGCCCTTTTTGTGCCCCCTTCACGCGGGCGGGGGAGCGATTGATGGAGCGCCTTTTGCCGTTATCAACGGCGACATTTATTGCAATTACGATTTCGCCCTGCTGCACGAACACGCAGCCTTGCTGCATGCCAACGGCGATGCCGCCCATCTGGTGTTGGTGAATAACCCCGAACATCACCCGAATGGCGATTTTTTACTGCAAGCAGAACGTGTCATACCAACTGACGACCAGCGACTGGCGTCCAACGGATCACGTCTGACCTTCAGCGGCATCGGTATTTACGATCCCGGTCTGTTCAGCCACATTCCGCGCGGCAGTGTAGCGCCGTTAGCTCCCTTGCTGCGCGCGCAGATCGCCCTTGGGAAAATCAGCGGCGAACATTACGCAGGACTATGGGTCGATGTTGGCACACCGCAGCGCCTGCTGGAACTCGACCTGCAATTACGCAAGGAATCCCATGCTTGACCCCGATATCTACGCCCAGCGTCGCGCACGACTGCTCGCGCAAATGCAACACGGCATTGCCATCATTCCCAACGCGCTGGAACAGCAGCGCAATGCCGATACCGATCACCCCTACCGTTTCGACAGCAGCTTTCATTACCTGAGCGGGTTCTGCGAGCCTGAGTCGGTGCTGGTGCTTGTTGCGACTAAGGATAACAAGCCGCAATCCATCCTGTTCTGCCGCGAAAAGGACATGGAGCGGGAAATCTGGGATGGGTTCCGCCATGGCCCCGATGCCGCACGTGAGACATTCGGTTTCGACATGGCTTTTCCTATTGTGCAGCTGGATGAAAAACTGGTCGACCTGATGGGAAATCAGCCCGTGCTGTTCTACCCGCTGGGTGCGAGTGCCGCATGGGATCAGCGTCTGCTCAGGTTGCGCAGCGCCGTTCAGGAAAAATCGCGCAGTGGCATCAAAGCGCCTGATGAGCTGCGCGATGTGCGCACCTTGATCAACGAAATGAGATTGTTCAAGGACTTGCATGAGATAAGTATCCTGCGCCGCGCCGCCGCTATATCGACTGCAGCACATAAACGCGCAATGGAATTCACCCGCCCCGGACAGCTGGAATATCAGGTCGAGGCCGAGCTGCTGCACGAATTCTGCCGCAACGGCGCACGCGATCCCGCTTATACCTCCATCGTCGCAGGCGGTGCGAATGCCTGCGTGCTGCATTACATCGCGAACAATGCCCGTCTGCACGATGGCGATCTGCTGCTGATCGACGCGGGCTGCGAACTTGAAGGCTATGCTTCTGACATCACACGCACTTATCCTGTGAACGGCAGATTTATGGGCGCACAGAAGGATGTGTATCAGATCGTGTTAGCCTCACAGACAGCCGCAATCGCTGCCGCCATGCCGGGTGCGAGTTGGGAAGCACCGCACAACGCCGCACTGCGCATATTGGCGCAAGGTTTCATCGATTTGAAATTGTGTCACGGCACGGTGGATGGCGTGCTGGAGAGCGGGAGCTACAAGAAGTATTACATGCACCGCACCGGACACTGGATGGGGATGGACGTGCACGATGTCGGCGACTACAAGATCGGTGATCAGTGGCGGCCGCTGCAAGCCGGCATGGTGTTGACTGTCGAGCCCGGCTGCTATATCCGTCCCGCCGATGACGTGCCGCTGGCCCTGTGGAACATCGGCATCCGAATCGAGGACGACGTGGTCATCACCGAGGCCGGTAATGAGGTGCTGACCGGGGCTGCACCGAAAACCGTTAACGAGATCGAGGAGGTCATGCGAGATGAATGATTCCAGCTATGACATCGTCATTGTCGGCGGGGGCCCGGTAGGCGCCGCGCTGGCGCTGGCGTTGAAAGACAGCCGGCTGAAAATCTGCCTGCTCGAAGCGAGGCCTGAGAAGACCGCCAGCGTCGATGCGCGTGCGCTCGCCCTGTCCTATGGTAGCCGCCTGTTGCTGGAACGGCTGGGCGTCTGGTGCCAAATGCAGGATGTGTCGGCTATCTCCACCATCCACATCTCACAGAAGCATAGCTTCGGCCGTGCCGTGTTGCGCTCGACGGAACTGCCGGTGCCGGAACTGGGTTATGTGCTGCCTTATCCTGCGCTGCAGGACTCGCTGACCTCTGCGCTGCAAGGGGGGGCGGTTGTAACCATCTACGGCGCGAGCGTCACGCACCTGGCCGGCGAAGCTGATCATGCGGTCATCAGCTATCAGCAAGCCTGTCCTGAGTCTGTTGAAGCGGATGGACAGGAACATACCCTGCACGCCCGTCTCGCGGTGGTCGCCGATGGCGGAAAATTGCTGGCTGGGCGGCATCCGCCGGTCATTCGCGACTACGGACAGAGCGCGCTGATCGCACATGTGACTTGTGCCACCCCGAAAGCTGGCACCGCGTTTGAGCGCTTTACCCCGCAAGGGCCGGTGGCCTTGCTGCCCTACAAGGACGGCTATGAAATCGTCTGGACTGGGCCGCATCAGCGTGCAGAGGAAATGCTGGCCTGGGACGATGCTATGTTCCTGTTCGAATTGCATCAGCACTTCGGCGACCGGGTCGGTGAATTTCTCACCGTGGGCAAACGCAGCTGTTTCCCGCTGGGACTCAAAAAAGCTCCCGAACAATCGCCGATGCCGCACACGGTGCTGCTTGGCAATGCCGCACAGACCATGCATCCGGTGGCAGGACAGGGTTTTAATATGGGGCTGCGCGATGCGTGGGAGCTGGCACAGGAAATACTGGATTCGACACGCGAAACGCTGGGCACGGATGAAATGCTCGCCGCCTATCGCCGCCGGCGTCGCACCGACCGCGAGGCGGGCATCCATTTCACCGACGGCCTGGTGCGCCTGTTCTCCAACGATCTGCCGCTGGTCAGTGCCGCGCGCGCCGCCACGCTGACTGCGCTGGACTGCCTGCCGTTCGCCAAGCGCTTCGTCGCGAAGCGCATGATGTTCGGTGCGAACGGATAAACATAAAAACAGATGTCCACGAAAGTTACGAAAGACACAAAATAAAACAAACACTTATCTATAAACAGCAAATCGCTCACTACGTGACAATCTGATTCATAGTATCTATTTGTATTTTTCGTGTTTTTCGTGTTTTTCGTGGACAGGTCGTCGCTTTTAAGTTTATAACTCTACCACCACCGGTGTGTGATCGGACGGGCGTTCGAGTTTGCGCGGGGCTTTGTCGATCACGCAGCTTTTGCATAGTGGCACCAGCGGTTCGCTGACGAGAATGTGGTCGATGCGCATGCCCATGTTGCGGCGAAACGCCATCATCCGGTAATCCCACCAGCTGAAGGTTTTATCGGCCTGTTCGAACAGGCGGTAACTGTCTGTTAGACCCAGTGACACCAGTCCTCTGAAGGCATCGCGTTCAGGCTCGCTTACCAGCACGTTGCCCACCCACGCCGCCGGGTCGTGCACGTCGCGGTCTTCCGGCGCGATGTTGTAGTCGCCCAGCAGCACCAGTTTCGGGTAGCGCACCAGTTCCTGACGCAACCAGTCGTGCAGCGCGGCCAGCCAACCTAACTTGTACTGATACTTGTCTGAATCGATGCTCTGTCCGTTCGGGATGTAGACGCACACCACGCGAACATCGCCAAAAGAGGCGGCAATGACACGTTTCTGTTCATCGGCAAAATCAGGGATGCCGATCTGCACATCATGACCGGGCTCGCGGCTTAAGATCGCCACGCCGTTGTAGGTCTTCTGCCCGCTATACACCGAGTGATAGCCTGCCGCCATCAAGTCATCTGCAGGGAAATCAGCATCCTGTTGTTTGGTTTCCTGCAAACATAGCACGTCGACCGGATTGGCTGCCAGCCAGTCCAGCACCTGCGGCAGCCGCACTTTCAGCGAATTGACATTCCAGGTCGCGAGTTTCATCAGAGGGCGTCGCCTAAGCCGTTATGTCGCAACAGCGCGTCGATGGACGGTTCGCGGCCACGGAATGCGGCGAACGACTGCATCGCACCGCGTGAACCGCCCACGGCCAGTACCTCCGCACGGAAGCGCGCACCGACATCCGGATTGAGCACGCCTTGTTCTTCGAACAGGCTGTAGGCATCGGCGGATAACACTTCAGCCCATTTGTAGCTGTAATAGCCCGCGCCATAACCGCCCGCGAAAATATGGGAGAAGCTGTGCGGGAAGCGGTTGTATTCCGGCGGGATTAGCACCGCCACCTCTTTGCGCACTTCATCCAATAAATTAAGGATGGTTTTGGCTCCCCCCGCCTCAAATTCGCTGTGCATCAGCATGTCGAACAGTGAGAATTCGATCTGGCGCAAGGTTTGCAATCCGCTCTGGAAATTCTTCGCGGCGAGCATCTTGTCGAACAATACGCGGGGCAGTGGTTCACCCGTGTCGACATGCCGCGTCATGCCGCACAGCACATCCCATTCCCAGCAGTAGTTTTCCATGAACTGGCTGGGGAGTTCGACCGCATCCCACTCCACGCCGCTGATGCCGGATACGCCCAGGTCCTCCACTTCAGTTAACAGATGATGCAGGCCGTGGCCGAATTCGTGGAACAAGGTGATGACATCGTCGTGGGTGAACACCGCAGGCTTTCCGCCGACGGGTGCCGCAAAATTGCAGTTCATATAGGCCACGGGTGTCTGGATCAGCGCATCCACGCGCCGGCGCGTGATTACATCATCCATCCAGGCCCCGCCGCGTTTGCTGGCCCGGGCGTACAGGTCGAAATAGAACTGTCCGACTAGCTGACCTTTTGAATCGCGTATGTCGAAGAAACGCACGCTCTCGTGCCACACAGGGGCGACTGAGGCGACGATGTACAGGTCATACAGCGTTTCAACCAGCTTGAATAACCCTGTCAATACGGCGTCTTCCGGGAAATATTCCTTCACTTCCTGTTCGGAAAAGGCATAACGCTGCTCGCGCAGCTTTTCGCTGGCATAAGTGGTGTCCCAGGAATGTAGATCACTGAGTGCGAGTTCCTTGTTCGCAAATTCGCGCAGCTCGGCCAGGTCTTTTTGGGCGAAAGGGCGCGCACGCTGTGCAAGTTCACGCATGAACTCCACTACCTGCTGCGGCGTTTCCGCCATTTTGGCGGTCAGCGACAATTCGCCATAATTGGCAAAACCCAGCAGGCGCGCTTCTTCACCGCGCAGTTGCACGATCTGATTCATCAGCTCTGAATTGTCCCATTCAGGGTTGCCGAACTCGGAGGCGCGTGTCGCGTAGGCGCGGTACATCTTTTCACGCAGTTCGCGGTTGTCGGCAAACTGCATCACTGGCATATAGGACGGCGCTTTCAAGGTAAACAGCCAGCCGGATTTTTCGGCTGCGATGGCCGCTTCCTGTGCGGTCTGCAATGCATCTTCCGGCAAGCCAGAAAGCTCATCCTTTTTCCCGATCACCAGCGTGAAATCGTTGGTGGCATCCAGCAGGTTGTCGGAAAAGCGCGACGATAATTCGGATTGTTTCTCCTGAATTTCCAGATAACGCGCCTTCCTGTCTTCAGGCAATTCCGCGCCGCCGAGACGGAAATCGCGCAACTCGTTCTCGATGATCTTCTTGCGCGTATCAGTCAGCCCCTCGAATTCAGCGCTGTTTCGTAACAACTTGAATTGATTGAATAATTCTAGGTTCTGTCCGAGCTCGGCGTAATACTGGGTAATCACCGGCAATGTCGTGTTATAGGCCTCGCGCAATTCGGGCGAATTCATCACCGCATTCAGGTGGCCTACCGGTCCCCAGGCGCGCGACAGGCGCTCATGCGCATCTTCCATCGGGGCGACGAAGTTATTCCAGGTGGGCGTTCTGTCATCGGCCAGCAGATACCGGATCAGCTCGCGGCAATCGCTCAGCAGTTTTTCGATCGCGGGTGCGACATGTTCGGGTTGGATCTCCGCAAAGCGCGGCAGACCAGTGAAGTCGAGTAATGGATTCATGAATAGGCCGGGAATTAAAGAGTTCGGTGGGAAAACTGACCCGCGCATTTTACTACGAAACGGGGATAGCCCGACTTGCGCCCTGTTATGAACGTCAATACGCACAGAGGTGATTTACTCTTTGCGTACGGGTTCGTGAAATGACCGGTTGACCACCGAAATCATTCCCGGTATATTCCCAATCAGTTGTGTCACCATAGTGAACAACAACAAATCTGCAAATGGCAAACCTGTTGAAAAGCAGGGACGCAAAGTTACCGGTCTAAGGGATTTATCCTATGACAGCGGGATCGCCAGATAAAACGGGAGCGTCGAGCGACGCCACCGGTTTACTATGCCTCCCGTTAAGCGTGCTAACTCCGCAGGTTTGAATTTGATTCTGAATTTGAACATTAAGAGAAATCAATGACTTACTCTATCCCGTTTTTGGCTGTCAGCTTTATATTCATCCTTCTGTTTTTGCATAGCTGCGCGGTTTACTGGCAGGAGCGCAAAGAAGGGCGTTCACATGTAGTTTCTTTACACGAAACCATCGTCGCTACCGTATTTTTTGCAGGCTCGGCAACCGTCCAATATTTTGCTGTTGTTTCACGCTATGCCTAGTGCTAATCTGCGCGCAAATGCCAGTGATCAGGCGCGGCTAATCGGGTAATTGGTCGCGCAGCGCGTTGCGGTCAAACCACCACGAGTCGCCGACGATGGCATTAACCACCTGACTCAGGCGGGGCAGGAAGACCTGCGGATCGCGCAAACCCAGCTTGTCCATCCAGGCATCGAGCGCCTGTTGATCCTGTACGTTGCTGTGGCGTAAGGCTACGCGGGCGATCAGATCATTGGCCAACAGGCTCCAGTCCCCGTGTTCCGCATCATTGGCGCGCAGGTCTATCACATAGCGCGTCGTGACGGCGGCGAGCGCAGCTCCATCCGCATGAGCGGGCGTTTCACTGACCACATGGTCGAGCATCGCATAGGTGAGTTCATGCGCTACGGGATAGGTCACCGCAAGCCAGACGCCCATGCCCAGCGCAGGAATCGAGGCCGGCTGTTCAGTCTGGTACAGCACGTTGCACGCCTCCACGGCATCCTGCCATGATTCGAATTTCAAGGCTGTATCAAAAGCCGTACGCGCCAGATTCCAAGCTTCCTCATTGCGCTCCAGCCAGACCATAATTTCGGCGATATCCAGTTGCAGCCGTATGCGCGCCAACGGGCCGGCATCCGAACAGCTCGACAATGCCAGATTTTTTTCAGCCAGCTGCCGCTCGAAATCAACTCGTTCGGCATCGGTCAGGCTATTTTTTAAATCAACCAGTTGAACCTGTGTATCAGGATTTTGATCACTCATGATTGCACTAGCTCCTCAATCCTGATTTTGATATACGACTTTGCCATCGACCAGCGTGTAACGTACTTTCCCCTGCACTTCCATGCCCGTGAACGGGGTGTTCTTGCCCTGGCTTTTCAGCGCAGCAGCTTCCACGCGCCAAAATGCCTCGAGATCGAACACGCAGACATCGGCTGCCGCGCCGACACTCAGGTGACCCGCATCCAGTCCCAGTATCTGTGCGGGACGCAGTGTGGCGCGGGCTAACGCATCGCTTAATGACAGCTTTTCCTGCTCTGCCCATTTGAGCACCAGCGGCAACAGCAACTCCAGCCCGGTTGCACCGGATTCCGCTTCGGCGAAGGGCAGTTGCTTCGCATCTTCATCCACTGGCGCGTGATTGGAACAGATCGCATCTATCGTGCCATCGCGCAATCCTGCGCGTAACGCATCCCGGTCGCGCAAACTGCGCAGCGGCGGGGTCAGACGACAATTCGGGTCGAAATAGCCGATGTCCATTTCAGACAAATGCACGTGGTTGATCGAAACGTCACAGCTCACTTTAAGACCTTGCTGGCGTGCGGTGCGGATCATTTCCACGCCCGCCGCGCTCGATAGCCTGCAGATGTGCAGCTTCACGCCGGTTTCACGTGCCAGCGTCAGCATCGTCGCCAACGCGATGGTTTCGGCACAAACCGGAATGGCGGGCAGGCCGCAGCGGGTTGCCACCTCGCCATCGTGCGCTACGCCGTCGCGGGCCAGAAAACTGTCTTGTGGACGCAGCCATACGGAGAAACCAAAGGTGGCCGCATATTGCATCGCGCGAAACAGCACGCGGGTATCGGTCAGCGGCGCGTCGGCCTGACTGAACGCAACACAACCGGCATCCATCAGCTCGGCCATTTCGGTCAGCTCCTGTCCTTTGAGGGCGGTGGTCAGCGCAGCAACCGGATAGAGGCGTGCCAGATGCAAATTGCGGGCGCGATGCTTGAGCATTTCCACCAGGCCCGGTTCATCCAGCGGAGGATCAGTATCGGGCGGACAGGCGAGGCTGGTGATGCCGCCTGCTACGGCTGCCTGCATTTCAGATTCGAGCGTCGCCATGTACTCAAATCCCGGCTCACGCAGGCGCGCGGCCAGATCGATCAGGCCCGGGGCGACGATCATTCCGGTGGCATCGATCACTTGGTCTGCAATGAAGCCAGCCGGCATTGCTCCTGTCGCCGCGATGCATTTGTCGACGATATACAGATCCAACTTTGCGTCGATGTTGTTTCTCGGGTCGATCAGACGACCGTTCTTGATGTGGATATTCATTTGCCGTTCCCCGCTAACGTGCTCATCACTGCCATACGCACCGCGATGCCGAAGGTCACCTGCGACAGGATGACGGATTGCAGTCCGTCGGCCACGCGTGAGTCGATTTCGATGCCGCGATTCATCGGGCCCGGGTGCATCACGATCGCATCCGGCTTTGCATAAGCCAGTTTTTCCTCAGTCAGCCCGTAGTTCTTGAAGTATTCCTGCCCCGAGGGGAGTGCTGCGCCCTGCATGCGTTCGTTCTGCAAGCGCAGCATCAGCACCACATCGACGTCCTTCAGTCCTTTCGCCATGTCGTGATAAACCTGCAGGCCGAGATTTTCCACCATGGTCGGCAGCAGCGTCTTGGGTGCGATGACGCGCACTTCCGGTACGCCTAACGTGGTCAGCGCATGAATCTGCGAACGCGCGACGCGCGAATGCAGTACGTCGCCTACGATGGCCACGCGCAGATTGTGAAATTCCTTCTTGTAATGGCGGATCGTGAACATGTCCAGCAGCGCCTGAGTCGGATGCGCATGACGCCCGTCGCCCGCGTTGATCACATGGATTTCCGGTGCGACATGCCGTGCGATCAGATGCGCCGCGCCGCTTTGCGAATGGCGCACGATGAACATGTCGGCATGCATCGCGCACAGGTTGTCCACGGTATCGAGCAGCGATTCGCCCTTGCTGGTGGAGGACGAGCCGATGTTCAGATTGACGACGTCGGCCGACAGCCGCTTGGCGGCAATTTCGAATGTGGTGCGCGTGCGTGTGCTGTTCTCGAAGAAAATATTGAACACCGACTTGCCGTGCAGCAGCGGGACTTTCTTGATTTCGCGGCCTTCATCGACGTCGAGAAACGAGGCGGCACGGTCAAGAATGTCGCGCATGATGCGCACCGGCAGACCTTCTGTGGTCAGCAGATGCTGTAATTCACCGTCTTTATTGAGCTGCGGATTTTTCATGGATACCTCGGTCGGCATTTACGATTACACAGGCTGAGGGCTCATCCAGATAGGCCTGCAAGATTTGTTGGGCGGCATACTGGTCGATCAGGCTCTTTTGATCCCTGCCCCTGATGCCCTCTTTGTTCAACTGCTCACTGGCTGCCAGCGAAGAATATCGTTCATCCACCAGTATCGTCGTCAGGCCGAACCTGCCGTGCAGACGCTTGGCGAAACGCTGACACAGCGCCGTCAATTCGTGCGGCGTGCCGTCATCGTTGCAGGGCAGTCCTACCAGCAGCGCACGGGGCTGCCATTCCTTGAGCAGAGCCTCGATGGCCGCAAAACGGATCTCGTTTTTCTCTTCGGAAATGGTAGTCAGGGGTCGTGCGCTGGCTGAAAAGGTGTTGCCTACGGCGACGCCGATGCGCTGGGTGCCGAAATCGAATCCGAGCAGCGTGCCTTCAATGTGGAGTCCTGCATCCTGCATCTTGCATCCTGCTTTATCAGGCATGCCCTGCATCCTCGACCAGCATGGAGTAATTCACGCCCAGTAACGCCATTGCTGCCGCCAGCCGTTCTTCGGCCGGCATGCCAAACAGGATGTGTTCGTTGGCGGGCACGGTCAGCCAGATATTTTCGTTGATCTCGTGCTCGAGCTGGCCTGGCTCCCATCCCGCATAACCCAGTGTCACCAGCAGGTTATCAGGGCCTTCGCCCTCGCCCAGTGCTTCGAGTATATCTTTGGAGGTGGTCAGTGCCAGCTTGTCATTGATGCGTAGCGTCGATTGCCAGTCCTGTTTCGTGTCGTGCAGCACGAAGCCGCGCTCGACTTGTACCGGACCGCCCACATGCACCGGCATCTTCGCGAGCTTGGGCTCATGCAGCGGAATATTGATCTGGCTGAACATGTCAGCCAGCGTCAGGCTGATCGGGCGGTTGATCACGATGCCGAGCGCGCCGTTCTCATCGTGCTCACAGATATAAGTCAGCGTGCCGGCAAAAAACCCCTCTTGCATGGCGGGCATGGCAATCAGGAAATGGTGGGTAAGATCGAATTTTGACATGTCGGCATTGTAGCTGGCTGCGCCTTCCTCCACAATTAACCCGGTATTAAATGTTGAACCCAGATCGTAATGTCAGCCCCTGATGAAACAGGTGTTCATTTGACCAGGGCATCAGACAACGATGCCCTGGTCGCAGCCTGTCTCACGTACTGCGGGCACGGTACATCCGAATCGGTGCGCGGGTTTTACGTTAACGCCGCCAGAACTGCGGGGTAAACAGGATCAGCACCGTGAAAATTTCCAGCCGTCCGATCAGCATCGCAATCGTGCATACCCAGGTTTGAAAGTCCGTTAGTCCGGCGTAGTTGCTGGCCGGCCCCACTGAACCCAAACCAGGACCGCAATTGTTGATCGAGGCCAGTATGGCTGTAAATGAAGAAAGAAAATCGAGGCCGCTGATCAGCAGTGCAAAAGTCAGCGTCATGATGCTCATAAAATACAGGAAAATAAAACCTAGTACCGAGAACACCACGCTGTTTGGAATGACGTTCCCACCAATTTTCATCGGATTGATTGCTGAAGGATGCAGCAGTTTGACAAACTCGCGCCCTGCCTGCTTGAACAGCACCAGCGTGCGGATCATTTTGATGCCGCCGCCCGTAGAGCCGGAACTGGCGACAGTTGCAGTCAGAAACATCATCCACAACGGAGCAAAGATCGGCCACTGCGCGTAATCCACACTGGAATATCCGGAACTGGTGGCGATGGAAATAAGATTAAAACTGGCATGGCGCAAGGCGACCCAGAAATCAGGATAAATATTCCAGCTCCACAAACAAAAGGCGACGATCACACAACTGCTGAGGATAAGAATCAGCGTTGGAATCGCCTCAGGGTCTGTTCGGTAAACGGATAGCGTTTTGCCTCTCAAGGCCAGGAAGTGCACGGCAAAGTTCATGACAGCGATCAGCATGAATACCATCAGCACAAACTCAATCAATGGGGAGTTGAAGTAACCAATGCTGGCATCGTGCGTGGAAAATCCGCCCAGCCCCATGGCAGAGAATGAATGACATACTGCATCCAGCCAGTCCATGCCCGCCCATTTCAACGCCGCGATGCACATCATTGTAATGCCCACATAAACAATCCACAGATTACGCGCCGTCTCAGCGATACGTGGCGTCAGCGCAGAATCTTTCATCGGGCCCGGGGTTTCGGCCTTGAACAGCTGACGACCGCCGATACCCAGCAACGGCAGAATCGCGACGGCCAGTACGATGATACCCAGTCCGCCCAGCCAGTTCAGCTCATGTCGCCAGATATTGATGGCAGGCGGCAGGTTGTCCAGCCCGACCAGCACCGTGGCTCCCGTGGTAGTAATACCTGACATGGTTTCAAAATATGCATCGGTGAATGACAGATCAGGAATCACCAGCAACAAGGGCAAGGTCGCGACCGCCGGCATTGCCGTCCACATCATTACCACAAGCAAATAGCCGTGCCGGATGGATAGTTCGCCTTTGTAACGGCGCGTGACCATCCACATCAGTCCGCCGAAAGCGGCGGTCCACACCATCGCCAGCAGAAAATCCAGCAGCACGGATGCGTCGCCATAGATCAGTGCCGTGACGACCGGCATCAGATAGGCCAGGCTGAATACCACCAGCATCAGGCCCAGCGCGTGAATAACGGTCAGCGTGCGCCCCATCAGAAGAACCCGAGGTTAACCTGGAACAGCTTTTCGACCTTTTTCACCATCGCCTTGTTGATGACGAACACGATCACGTGATCCTCGGCTTCGATGACCACCCCGCGATGCCCCATGATGACTTCTTCACCGCGCACGATTGCCCCGATGGTCGCGCCATTGGGCAGGTCGATCTCGTCAATGCGACGTCCTATCACTCTCGAAGACTTGCGATCGCCATGCACAACCAGCTCCAGCGCTTCAGCTGCACCCCGGCGCAAAGAATGCACGGCCGCCACGTCGCCCTGACGCACGTAGGCTAACAGCGAACCGATCGTGACATGTGCTGGAGACAGTGCAATGTCTATCTTGCCGCCCTGTACCAGATCGACGTAGGCGCTGCGGTTGATCAGCGCGATCACCTTGCGCGCGCCGCCCTGCTTGGCGAGCAGGGCCGACATGATGTTGTTTTCGTCGTCATTGGTCAGCGCACAAAACACATCCACCTCGCCGACATTTTCCTGCAGCATCAGCTTCTCGTCCGTGCCGTCGCCGTTCAGTACCAGCGTATTGGACAGTTCTCCGGCAAGTTTCTCGCAGGACTTCTTGTTGTACTCGATCAGCTTGACCTGATATTTGAGTTCCAGCGCTTTGGCCAGACGTCGGCCGATGTTGCCGCCACCGACGATCATCACGCGGCGGGTTGGTTTGTCCATGCGGCGCATTTCTTTGAGCACGCTGCGGATATTGTTGGTCGCTGCAATGAAGAAAATTTCGTCCCCATCCTCAACCACGGTATCGCCTTCGGGGATCATCGGGCCATCCTTGCGGAAAATAGCCGCGACGCGCGCATCGATATGAGGCATGTTGTCATGCAGGATGCTGAGCGGTTTGCCCACCAGTGGCCCGCCAGCGAAGGCGCGCACCGCCACCAGTGATGCACGGCCCTGTGAAAAGCGCAGCACCTGCAGCGCCTCAGGAAATTCAATCAGCTTGGTGATGTAATCGGTGAGAATCTGCTCCGGACAGATGGAGAAGTCCACGCAGAAATTGTCTTTATTGAATAATTCAGGACGGGCCAGAAAGTCGGCGGAGCGTATCCGGGCAATGCGGGTCGGTGTGTTGTAGAGACTGGACGCCAGCTTGCAGGCCACCATGTTGACTTCATCGCTTTGTGTGACGGCCAGCAGCATATCGGTGTCGGCGATCCCGGCCTGTTCCAGCACAGAAGGATGCGAGGCATTGCCGGTCAGCGTGCGCAGATCCAGTCGTTCCTGCAACAGAGCCAGCTTGGCGCCGTCTGAATCCACGACGGTGATGTCATTGGCCTCACCCACCAGGCTCTCCGCCACGGTTGAACCGACCTGCCCTGCACCCAAAATCAATATTTTCAAAGTATTTCCCTTAAACGGACTGCTGTGCTTTGATCCAGTCTTTCCACTCGTTGAATAACGTTTCGCTGCGCGCCGCGATCACAGAACGCTGCCAGACATCGCCCGCCGAAAAATCATCGGACTCGATGCAGCAGGCGTAACCGCCAGTTTCAGACAAAATGAGCGCACCGGCAGCGTAATCCCAAAGTTTTTGTCCTCCATGCAGGTAAAGATCATAGCGCCCGGCAGCGGTATAGCACCAATCCAATGTGCTGGCGCCGAAATTGCGCTGCGAAGCGTATGGAGGGCGAGCCGCCAGTGTCGCCGCGAGCTTGCTGTCCAGCCGTTTCAGGTCCACATTGGCTAACGCCTGATGCATCGTATCAACCGTGACACGACCGAACAGTTTTTCCCCATTCAGATAGGCGCCCTTGCCCGCTTCTGCGGCAAACATTTCATCGCCGACCGGGTCGTATACAACCCCCAGCACGCTCTTGCCGTCGCGTAGCAATGCGACTGACACCGCAAAATAAGGCAGACCGTGCACAAAGTTGGAGGTGCCATCTATCGGGTCTACGCACCACAGGCCATCCACGGCCGAGTCCCAGATCGCCTGTTGTTCGGCTTCCGGCATTTCTTCACCGAGCACCGGAACATTGCAAATGACCTGAAGCTTGCGGATCAGAGCGGCCTGCGTTGCGATGTCCGCGTCGGTGCACAGGCTGCCGTCGCTTTTGTGTTTGTGCGCCACCTTCAGATAGCGTGGCATGATTTCTTCTGCCGCCACCAGCTTGACTGCGGCAACGGTCGCCCTGAGCAGCGCGCTCATGCCAAATGAGCCTGTCTTCGACAGGATGTGGTTTTCCATGCTACTCATTTTTCCATTTGATCGAACAGCCCATGCTGGCGATCTGTTCACGCGGGCCTTGCCCGGTCTGCGCCACCTGTAACATTGCGTTATACAAATCGCGCGATGCGTCCGGAACCGCTTCCTTGCGTGAAGCATCCAGACGGCCGCGATACTGTAATTCGAGATTGGCGTTGAAACCGAAGAAATCCGGCGTACATACTGCGCCGTACTCCTTCGCTACGTGCTGGCTCTCGTCCAGTACGTAGGGGAAAGGGTAAGCATACTCCGCCGCCACTCGTTTCATGTTGTCGAACGAGTCTTCTTCATAATCAGCCGTGTCGTTGGACATGATCGCGATCGTGTTAATGCCGTGCTGCTGCAATTCAAGCGCATCCCGGATCAGACGATCACGGATGGATTTCACATAGGGACAATGATTGCAGATGAACATCACCAGCAAACCGTTTTTGCCACGCGCATTTTCGAGGCGATAGCGTATGCCGTCCACACCCGGCAAATCGAAATCACGCGCCTTCCAGCCGAAGTCACATAGCGGCGGTTGCAAACTGACCATTCCATACTCCTGAAAAAATTCTTAACCTAAAACGCACGAGGCAATTCCTTGCTGCGGCCGGGCGGTATATTATCATGCCCATCCGCCACTCATATTCAGTTCTCATGCCACGTTTCTACTGTCCACCACCGCTACCCACACAGGGCTCATTCAATTTGCCGGCGGATGCGGCGCACCATGCCAGCCGTGTACTGCGCCTGCGTGAGGGCGATGCTGTACAAATGTTTGACGGGCAGGGCCGAGAGTGTCACGGTGTGATCAGCGATCTGCCCGGAAAACAGGTTGTCGTCGGCGACATTGTTCAGGTTGCGACTTGTCGCGAATCACCCTTGCATGTGGTTCTGGCACAGGCCTTGTGTAGCAGCGAAAAAATGGACTGGGTAATCCAGAAAGCCACCGAACTGGGGGCTGCCGAGATTCAGCCGCTGGCGACCGAGCGCAGTGTCGCCAAGCTGTCACCTGAGCGCGTCGCGAAGCGCACCGAGCACTGGCAGCAGGTCGCGGTTTCTGCCTGCGAACAATGCGGTCGCAACGTATTGCCTGTTATTCATCCTCCGCTGGACATCATGGTCTGGCTGCAACAAATGCGTGCCTCTGGAAGCAGCAAATACATTCTGCTGCCGCAGGGCGCGACGTCATTGCAAAGTCAGCCAAAACCGCAAGGCACGGCCGTCCTGCTGATCGGTGCGGAAGGCGGGTTCAGTCAGGCCGAGAGCGACTCCGCATTGCTGTGCGGTTTTACCGCGATTCGCCTGGGCGCGCGGGTCATGCGCACCGAAACCGCCGCCGTAGCGGGCCTTGCCGCGCTGCAAACGCTCTGGGGCGATTTTTGCTGATTGCCATTAAATTGGTTTTTTATCAGACATGCTTTAGTCGTTCGAATACTTCCATCACACGGGGTAGTGCACGGAACAACGCGGCAACGACCGCGGGATCGAAGTGTGTCCCGGCATCCTTGTTGATAACATCAAGCGCTGTTTCCATCGGCCACGCATCTTTGTAGGGGCGTTTTGAGGTAAGCGCATCGAGTACATCGGCTACCGCGATAATGCGCGCAGCAAGCGGGATGGCTTCGCCTTTCAAGCCATCCGGATAACCGCTGCCATCATATTTCTCGTGATGAGATTCGGCGATTTCAATGCCGATCTGAAAGATGCTGTGTCCCAGCATTTTCATCTGCTCCTCGCTGCGGCGCAATACTTGTCCGCCGATAACAGGATGTCGCTCCATTTCAGTTCGCTCGTCGGCATCCAGCCGACCGGGTTTGAGCAGAATATCGTCGCGAATACCGACCTTGCCGATATCGTGCATCGGTGCGAAACGAAACACATCCCGCACATAGGCCGGGGTGATGCGTTCGCGGCAAGCCTCATCCTGAGCCATCTCTTCGGCAATGATGGCCGAATATAAACTCATCCGCACCAGATGATCGCCCGTTTCAGGATCGCGACTTTCTGCCAGTTTCGCCAGTCCTTCCACGGCCGCCACGATCAGCCCTTCCATGACCACTGTTTTTTCCAGTATCTGGGCCACATGAGCCGCAATATTGGTCAGAAATTCCACGTGTTCCGGCGTATAAGCGGCAGGTTCTGAAGAGGCGAAAACCAATATCGCATCACCGCCGCCGCTCTGTTTTAACGGCACGAACAGCGCCGATTTCTTTCCATCTTGCGCCAGTTTCGCGGCCAGCCCGCCCCGATCACGGGCCGCCAAATCATCGATGGCTAAGACATTGACCGGTACATGCGCATATTCGAACTGGTCATTTTCATGCAAATCGGAAGTCCGTTCGCTGTATAGGCGTTCAAGTACAATCCGCTTGCCATCGGGCGTCAGTTGCAGCACACCCACCCATTCCACCGGCAAAAAATGGCGGAATTCTTCGCAGACGAACCTCAATGCATCGTGCAGGTTGGTTCCACGGCTGATGCGTTGAGTGAGGCGGAACAGGCTGCGCATACGGTCGGACAGCCGGTTAAAAGCCTGTGTCATGCTGCCGATTTCATTTTCGACTGTAACAGGCAGCTGATAGCCCAGATCACCGTTCGCCACGCGCGAAAATCCATGTGCCGAAAGTTTAAGAGGACGCAGTACATTGCGATACAGCATCAAGGCGATCAATGCGGCCAGCAAGCCGGTGGCTAACATGGCCAGCTGGTTGAACAGGCGGATTGCGGCGAGCTTGCCTTCCATCATGTGCTGAAACGCCAGACTCAGCTGGTCCGCCGAAAGAGCCAGTTCTTCGCCATGATCTGAAGCATAGCGGGCTGCGGCGATGTCCGGGCTGGATGGATGGGAGTCGATTGCTTGTCGTATGCCAGTGCGGAATTTTTCCCAGGCTGCCGCGCTGATATCCAGTTGATTGCGTGACTGCGTATCCCAGCTGCACGTCAGCGGTTCGGACCGCCCGGTAATTTCAGGGTCGAGTCTGCGATTACGAAAGCCGCTGATGATCTTTTCATACAGCACGATGCTCTGTCCAAGGTTTTGCGAATACAGACTGCCATCGCGCTGCTCGCGCAGTACAAACAGACTATTTTCTTTGAGATAATTGCGTGACTGATGAACCAGCGTATGGCTGATAACCCGGGTCTGCCCGGCAAGCGTAAGAATTTCATAATCGTGTTTGCGCAGATTCACTTCGTACAGCGTAAATCCAGCGGTAGCGGCCTGCAGCGCGAAGAGAACAAATAAAGCCAGCCCGACGCGAAAGCGTATGGTGTTGTACCAGGGGAATTGCTGCATCAAATCTCCATTAAATCCATTGAAAGGTAAGGCGGCGCTGCAACCAGGTCGATGTTTAACCGTGCCTGAATTTGTTCATGCATAATATTGTACCTGCTCGACAAAGATACATAATCGTTTGTCATTAAAGGGCGCGGGCAAGAAACCCGTTCCGGCGGCCAGCCACGGGCTGCAAGGTGATGCTAAAACTGCTTGCCCATCGGGCAACATCCCTGCGAGAATCACCCTACAATAACCCGGTACATTTTCATGCCTTATGTCAACATCCGCATCGCCGGCAAACTTAGCCGCGACCAGAAAGCCAGAATCGCCGCAGAGGTGACCGATACTTTGGCGCGCATTGCACACAAACCAGCTTCCTATACGTACATCACCTTCGACGAGGTTGAGGATGAGAACTGGGCCGTTGCAGGAAAACTGCTGGACGAACAGACATAATTGCGCACGAACTGAAGAGGATAACCCATGCCAATCAAGACCCCACCTGCCGATTTCGTTGCCTGGTTCCGCTCCGTCGCGCCCTATATCAACAGTTTTCGCGGCAAGACCTTCGTCATCGCATTCGGCGGGGAAATGGTCGAGGACGGCAAGTTCATCGCGCTCACGCACGACTTCAACCTGTTGGCGGCCTTAGGCATCCGGCTGGTGCTGGTACACGGCGCGCGTCCGCAAATTGAACAGCACCTGGCCCGCAAAAATCTGGAGGACAGTTACCATCAGGGCATCCGCCTGACCGATGCCCAGACCATGCAATGCGTCAAAGAAGCCGTCGGCCGGGTGCGTGTCGAGATAGAGGCGCTGCTGTCGATGGGGCTGGCGAATTCGCCGATGGCCAATGCTGATATTCGGGTGGCGGGCGGCAACTTCATCACCGCACAGCCGATCGGCGTGATCAACGGGGTGGATTTGCAGCATACAGGCTGCGTGCGCAAGGTGGATGTCGCCGCGCTGAACAACCGCCTGAACTTCGGCGAAGTGGTGCTGCTCTCGCCGCTTGGCTATTCGCCCACCGGCGAGGTATTCAACCTGACGCTGGAGGATGTGGCGACTGCGACCGCGATCGCACTGGATGCCGACAAACTGGTGTTCCTGATGGACACCGACGGCGTTCAGGATAAGAAAGAGGATCTGCTCCGTGAGCTGACCGTTAACCAGGCGCAAGCCGTACTGTCCGCGGCGCGTACGTTGCCGGATGACATCAATCTGTTTTTGCCCTGCGCGATCCGCGCCTGCGAGGCTGGCGTTGCGCGCACCCATCTTGTCAGCCGTCACACGGACGGCGCCGTGCTGCAAGAACTGTTCAGCGACGAAGGTATCGGCACGATGGTGGTTGAATCCACGCTCAATACGCTGCGCGATGCGTCTATCGAAGATGTGGGCGGGATTTTGCAACTGCTGCGCCCGCTCGAAGAGCAAGGCATCCTGGTGCGGCGTTCGCGTGAGCTGCTGGAACAGGAAATCGAGCGCTTCGTCGTGCTGGAGCACGACCATCGCATCGTCGGTTGCGCCGCACTCTATCCTTTTCCGGACGAGGCCGCCGCAGAACTTGCCTGTCTGGCGGTGGATGCGCAATGCCGCGATAAAGGCTACGGCGAGGCAATCCTCGACCACATGGCGGCAATCGCCAAGTCACAGAAACTGAAGAAACTGTTCGTGCTGACCACGCGCACCGCGCACTGGTTTTTGGAACGCGGCTTCAAGGAGAGCGATGTCACCGCATTGCCTGCGCAGAAGAAATCGCTGTACAACTACCAGCGCAAATCCAAGGTGTTTGTCAGGAAAATTTGACGCGCACCTTGCCGGCTAACAAGAAAAACACGTTCATGCTGTCGCGCGCCCTTTAAGTGTGTTCTTTGCACTGAACTGCCATGAAGAAGACGGCGCAGCGCAGTTTAAATCGGTCGCAAGGAAATGTACCCGTCGCCGCCCCGTGCACCGGGGTAGCATCCAGACGAACTGCCTTCGCCCCCACCTCCACCGCTGCCGAGCGTGCCGTGCTCTGGTGCGATGTCTTTTTGGCCAGCGTTCTCGCCGCCACCTTCACCGCCTGACCCGATTCTCGTCGCGCCCCCACCCCCACCGGTGCCTGAATTTTCGTCATTCACTGAAACAGGGCCGGCGTCTCCTCCTGTCATCATACGCCCTGATGCGAATTTGCTTGCGCCAGGAGATGCTTCGTCTTCAATTTTGTAAGTATTTGCAGGGCGATCGCCATGCCCGCCGCTGGCTTGTCCGGGGCCTGTGCCACCGTGCGCATCCATCTTGCCGGCCATTCGTTCATTCTGAGCTCGTGTGGGGCGAGTGTAGCTGTCTGCACCTGGCGTTCCGATGAGAACTTCGCCGGTCGCAAGGCGTACCATGTTGCTGGGGCTGCCAACCCATCCGGGGCCGCCGCCGAATCCTGCATCCGGATGACAGGCAGTCCCTCCCGGCCCGCCTGCTCCTATGGTGAGTTTGTATACCCCCTCGGTCAGGTTGATTGTCGCTTGAGTTTCCGCAGCCCCTGCGCCGCCACCTCCGCCACCCCCGCCAGTGCTGCCGGATACTTGCAAAGTTCCACCCGCTCCGCCGCCGCCGCCGTTGGCAAGATAAACCCTGTAGCGTCCGGCCGTAAGCCCTGTTGCCGATGCGGCGACGCGCCGCGAACGCACGGTAAGCAAGCACTGTTGATTTACCGGATTGCCAACGGCGCCCTTCATCGTAAAGAGTCCCTGCGCCTTGTCGTAATTAGTGTTAAAACAATTCGGCAAATCAGACAAGGAAACGGGAGGCGCGGGCGGTGCGGTGGTGCACCCAGTTCCGACACCTACCAGCAGAGACAGAGCAAGCTTGGTGAGCTTCATTTGAAATCTCCTTTAAGGGTTGCATCGCCCTTGGTCCGACAAATGCCGAACCCCACAGGCTGGCCTCTTAGGCGTCGCGCGAATCCTGGCCAAACTTATTTTGCAACCGACCGACAGGTGAGGTTGCTAGTTCAGGTTACACACCGTATGCCAGAACGATAATATCGTTCCGCCGGGGTATGTTCAGTGCGTCTGCGCACATACTCTTGCCGGTAGTGTGTTTGTCAGGAAAATATAGTTGCTCACGCAACAATTTGGGTCGCAGATCCTTTGTTGTGCGGGGAAGGCACCTGCGGTCTTAGTCGCTAGTCGCTAGTCGCTGTTCTTCATTCCACGGTGCGACCTTGAACAGTAGCAGCATCCCCGGTATCGCCATCGCCGCGCACAGCAGGAAGAAGCCGCTCCAGCCCATTGCCTCGACCAGCCAGCCGGTGGCGGCATTGGCGAAGGTGCGCGGCATCGCCATCAGACTGGTGAACAGCGCGAACTGCGTGGCGGTGTAGGCAGGATGGGTGGTGCGGGCGATGAAGGCGACGAAGGCGACCGTGCCCAGACCCACGCCCAGCGCTTCCAGACCGATCACCACGGCCAGCTGGGTGCGTTCCAGCGCACCGATCTCAGCGTGAAAACCGATGGATGCGAGCCAGGCGAAACCGAAGATCGCCAGTACCTGCACCACGCCGAACAGCCACAGTGCGCGGTTGATGCCGATCTTCACCATCCACAACCCGCCCAGCGTACCGCCGATCACCGCAGGCCACAGCCCCGCATTTTTGGCGATCAGGCCGATGTCGGTCTTGGAAAAGCCCATGTCCAGATAAAAAGGCGTGGCAAGCGCCGTGCACAAGCTGTCACCCAGTTTGTAGAAAAGCAGAAAAGCCAGAATCAACGAGGCGCTGCGCCAGCCCTGCCGGTTGATGAATTCGCGGAATGGCTCAACCACCGCTTCCCGCAACGTCTTGGGTGCTACGGCCCGGTTCGGTTCGGTCACCATCAGTGTCATCGCAATGCCGGGCAGCATGAACAGCGAGGTGATGATAAACACGGTACTCCAGGGCAAAAAATCAGCCAGAATCAGCGACAAGGAGCCCGGCACCAGCCCCGCGACGCGATAGGCGTTCACGTGTACCGCATTGCCCAGGCCAAGCTCGGAATCGGCAAGCAGTTCGCGCCGAAAAGCGTCCAGCACGATATCCTGAGTTGCACCCAGCACAGCCAGCAGCGTCGCACACCAGACGATCGTGGCAAGTTCATTGGCAGGCGAGAATCCGCCCATTGTGGCGATCACCGCGAGCAGCCCGAGCTGGGTGATCACCATCCAGCCGCGCCGTCGCCCCAGCATCGGCAACGCGTAGCGATCCAGAAACGGCGACCAGATGAATTTCCAGGTATAGGGAAACTGGATCAGTGCAAACAGGCCGATCGTCTTCAGATCGACATGCTCGCTGCGCAGCCAGGCGGGCAACAGGTTGAAGAGCAGATACAGCGGCAGACCGGAGGAGAAGCCGGTGAACACGCAGATCAGCATGCGGCGCGTGAAGAGTTGCCTGATGACGCTCATACCCCGCGCTGGAAACGATATACCGCTGTACTGCCGAGCAGGTTGGGCAACAGGTTCACTTCGCGCCCACCGGTCATCACGCTGCGCGAAGTGACGCTGACGCAGTATTTTCGGCAAAAACTCTCGAAGTCGTGCAACGTACACAGATGCACGTTCGGTGTGTCATACCACTGGTAAGGCAACTCGTTTGATACCGGCATGTTACCCAGCATCACGTTGAGGCGGCTTTTCCAGTAGCCGAAGTTGGGGAAGCTGACGATGCCTTCACGGCCTACGCGCAGCATCTCCTGAATCAGCGCCTCGGTATAGCGCGTCGCCTGCAGCGTCTGCGAGAGGATCACGAAGTCGAAGGTGTTGTCCTCGAAATCGGACAGACCTGCATCCAGATCGTTCTGGATCACATTCACGCCGTTGGCGATGCAGGACACGATGTCCATGTCGCTGATCTCCACGCCGTAACCGCGCACAGACCGGGTTTCCTTCAGATAGCGCAGCAGGCTGCCGTCGCCGCAACCCAGATCCAGCACCGTGGCGCCTCTGGGTATCCATGATGCAATGGCTGCGAAATCGGGGCGTTCGGCGGCAAGGGATGCAATGCTCATGCTGACACCTCCATGCTGACATTGGCAAGATAGGCGCGCACCACGTCGAAGTAATGTGGATGTTCCATCAGGAAGGAGTCATGTCCGTGGTTTGAGGTTATTTCTGCATAGCTGACAGGACGTTTATTGTGCAGCAAGGGACGGATGATCTCGCGTGAGCGCTGCGGCGAAAAACGCCAGTCGGTCGTGAACGAAATCACCAGAAAGCCGGCGCGCGCGCGCGCAAAGGCGGTATTCAGATCTCCGCCGCAATGTTGTGCAGGATCGAAATAGTCCAGCGCCTTGGTCATCAGCAAATAGGTGTTGGCATCGAAGTATGCGGCGAACTTGTCGCCCTGATAGCGCAGATAGGATTCAATCTGGAACTCCACTTCGTAGCCGTAGTTATATTGTTCGGTGCGCAACTCGCGGCCAAACTTGTCTGCCATCGCGTCATCCGACAGGTAAGTGATATGGCCCAGCATGCGCGCCAGTCGCAGCCCCCGCGTCGGCACTACGCCGCGCTGGTAAAAGTTTCCTCCGTGAAAATCCGGGTCCGTGAGAATGGCGTTGCGCGCCACGTCGTTGAAGGCGATGTTCTGCGCGGTCAGGCGCGGTGCGCTGGCAATCGCCAGCACGTGACGCACACGGTCGGGATAGGCCAGCGACCATTGCAATGCCTGCATGCCGCCCAGACTGCCGCCGATTACGGCCGCGAAACACTTGATGCCCAGTCGGTCAGCCAGCCTAGCCTGAGATTCGACCCAGTCTTCCACGGTGATGACAGGAAAAGCAGAGCCATAGGGTTCGCCGGTTTCCTGGTTGACGGAGGATGGGCCGGTCGAGCCGTGACAGCCGCCCAGGTTGTTCAGCCCGATGACAAAAAACTTATCGGTGTTGATCGGTTTGCCGGGGCCGACCATGTTGTCCCACCAGCCGATATTGTCCGGTTGATCGGCGTAGAAGCCGGCCACATGGTGATGTCCGGACAGCGCATGGCAGATCAGGATGGCGTTGGAATTGTCGTCATTGAGCGTGCCATATGTCTCATACACCAGCTCATAGCGTGGCAAAACCGCTCCGCTGCGAAATACCAGCGGCGTGTCAAATAGTGCGCGCTGCGCTTTAACGATGCCTACAGAATTACCCAAAGCCGCTCCAAAAGAAAACCCGTTTAGCTTAGCCAAAACGGGTGTCCTCGCTTTAGCTGGTATGTTTTGAGCGCATATTGGAAATCATAGATTGCCAAAGTGCGCCTGTGCCCCGCAAGCTGATGTCAAATCGGCACAGCCCGAAGTTTGTGCGTTTTCTCGGTGCGTGTCAATTGAAGGCCGCTGCGTGCAGGCTCTGCACGGTATTTTTCGCCTATTTTGGTGTCAGCGCGCTGCCCTGAAATACAATTCCCGCCCAGCCCGTCACGATGAAGTTGCGGATGTTCTGGTGATCGGTGCCCAGCGGGTGTTTGAGGACGTCATCGCGGTAATACGCACCGAAGCAGGACAGTGTTTGCTGCTGCGTCAGCCCTTGCAGCAGCCCGAATGAAAACAGCTTGCACGAGCCTGAATTCTGGCCGGCTTCACTTACCAGATTGCCGTTGCTGAATGCCGTGGGCGTGAATTGATACAGGGAATCGATCAACGCGATCGTGTCGGCAAAAGCAATGCTGTCAGGCGTATTGTTCAGTTGTTGCAAGAAGTTGTTCAGTTCCATACTTATTTCCTCATGTTGAAAGTTTTCGGCTCTATGTGATTCATAGTGGGTACGCTAATTTACAAATTCACTTCTGCCGGGGGCAGCCCGGCCGCTGGTCGCCTTCTTTTGCATCGCCGAAAGAAGGTGACCCAAGAAAAGGCGACCCCGGTTTTCCGCGTCAACCGGTCTTTTGCAAGACAGGCTGCGTACCCTTGATAGTCTGCAAACAGCGGGGCTGCGGAACTCGCACGATCCGCGTTGCTGCCACGTGCTCAAACAGTCCTCGCCCAACTGCACCGCTGTTTGCCAACTATCTTCGGCGGCGCACAGGGGCTATGGGTGGTAAGTAATGTGTATAATTTCATCGCACTATTTCTTTGATGCTTTCATTTACACACTGCCTTTCAAATAGAACCCTATTTCCTCATATTGAAAGTTTTGCGGTTTTTCATCCGGTGGCTTCCTGAAACAGGGCCAGCGTCTTGATACGGGCCAGCGCATGATCCACGACCGGTGCAGGATAATCCCGGCCGAGTACCACCCCGCAGCGCAGCTGCTCAGCCGCCGGCATCAGCCATGGCGCATGGATCCATTTATCAGGACAGCGTGCAAGTTCGGGAATATAGCGGCGGATGAACGCGCCCTTGTCGTCGAACTTTTCAGACTGGGTGACCGGATTGAAGATGCGGAACCAGGGCTGTGCGTCACAACCGGTCGAGGCCGCCCATTGCCAGCCGCCATTGTTGGCCGCCAGATCAAAATCGATCAGATGCTGCGCAAAATAACGCTCGCCCCGGCGCCAGTCGATGTGCAAGTCCTTCACAAGAAATGAGGCTGCCACCATGCGCAGGCGATTGTGCATATAGCCGCTCTGGTTGAGCTGGCGCATCGCGGCATCGATCAACGGATATCCAGTGCGCGCCTCGCACCAGGCCACAAATTTGCTCTCGTCATTCGGAAAGGCGATCGAATTAAATTGCGCTTTGAAGGCGTATCCTCGCGCCAGTTGCGGATGATGGTGCAGTTGCATCTGATAAAAATCGCGCCAGATCAGTTCGGAGAGCCAGGTTTGCGCGCCCGCACCGCCTCTGTGATACGCACTCGATGCCAGGCGGCGGATGGAAATAGTGCCGAAGCGCAGGTGCGTGGACAAATAGGACACGCCTTTTACGGCGGGGAAATTGCGCGCTTCCTGATAGGCGTCAATCCGCCGGATAAAATCCTCGAATAATTCGCCGGCGCCCGATGCTCCAACGGGCAGTCTATCGAGTTTGCCGGGCATAAAACCCAAATATTCGAGCCTTGGCAAGGCGACTGCCGGGCATTGGGCAAGTGCCGCAAAGTATCGTTCGGTGGGATAGGCGCGCAGGTAAAAATCGTCCAGCTTCTTCAGCCATGCGTTCTTGTAGGGGGTGAACACGCTGTAGGGTGTGCCGCTTCCGGTGAGAACTTCGGACTGCTCGAAAATCACCTGATCCTTGTATTGATGGAACGCGATGCCCTGCTCGACCAGTGCCACGGCCACGGCCGCATCACGCAGCACGGCATCCGGCTCGTAATCCCGATTGCAGTACACCGCACGTGCATCCAGGTCGCGCGCCAGACGCGGAATGACGTCAACAGGCTTGCCATGCAATACCTGCAAGCTGCTACCCTGTTCCTGCAGACGTTCATTCAGTTCATGCAGGCTCTGCCAGATGAACTCCACGCGGCGATCATGTTTGTCGGGCAGCGCATCGAGAATCCCGGTGTCGAACACGAACACACAGTGCACCGCCCGGCTGTATTTGAGCGCGTGGTACAGCGCCGCATGATCTGACAGGCGTAAATCGCGGCGAAACCAGCAAATTGAACGGGAATCGCGTGACATCGGCGTCATTACTCCAAAAACTGCTGGAGAATCCTGCTTTTTAACGTCTCAGGCATTTCATACGTCGTTGTATCCCAGCCTTCCAGATGCAAAATATCGCCCAGACATTTTTCCATTTCGGCATGGCACCGCACCACGGCATCGGCAATGCTCAAGTGCACGGCGCGGTCGGTATCCGTCAGGTTGAGGCAATTTTCCTGATAGGTATACAGCGCGCGCTGCTCGTTGATGTTCTTGCAAACCTGTGCCGGACAGGCGCATTGATAAATCAGGGATTGTTCCAGAATATGGGTAATCACCTCTTGCGAAAATCGCATTTCCATAACTTATCGCTCCTGATGTGTTGCCAATCGATGCTGAAGATTAACACGGCTTTGCAGTCCCGCTTGCGGTGTGCGGGTGCGCTTATCCGATCCTGTGGGGGCGTGGGGTCAATCCCATGATGGGCAGCTCTTCGCGGGGCAGGTCGAGCGCCTCCAGGACTTTCAGAGCCGCATAGGCATCGTTAGCCGCGTAGAGCAATTGTTGCGGGCTGAGCTGATGCTGCGACCAGTTGGAGGTGGTGGCCTTCCTCGACTTGGCAAAGCGCTGGTTAAACACCAGCCCCACGGCGGTCCGTACGCCCATTTCCTTCTGGTAGCCGTCCATGTTGAACACGGTGTTGAGATCGACCAGCGCGCCCAATTTGACGCCCAGCTTCGCGAGGATTTGCCCGTTATCAGACTGAAGGCCGAAGCCTGCCTTGATCAGCTTATCCGA
The DNA here is from genome assembly GCA_038205615.1 of Burkholderiales bacterium. Classification (GTDB taxonomy): domain Bacteria; phylum Pseudomonadota; class Gammaproteobacteria; order Burkholderiales; family Gallionellaceae; genus Gallionella. The sequence continues at coordinate 32,367 of JBBRBS010000009.1, forward strand.
TTGCAGCAGTTCGATCAGGAACGGATGCCCGTCCGCATGGTGCAGCTGAAACAGGTAGGCCTTGTCGTGCAGCGCAAATTGCACCAGATGCGGCCCTTTACTGACATCGCCGGTGATAAACGTCGGTTTGGATTCGGTATCGAAACCCACAATGCCTGCCGCCATGATGTCGGCCGTGGCGGACGCAAATTCCTCTCTGGTTGAAGGGACGTGGATTTGCGCAAGCGTGAGACCGATGAAGGGTTGCAGCAGGGCGATCTCGTCCCTGGTCGGGGCAGTTTTTTTCATGTATTTTGTATGTGCTTGAATTTATTTGTTTATTTTTTCTGCGCGTGCGCGCAACTGTCCGCACGCCCCTTCTATCTCCTGCCCTGCCGAGTCGCGTATCTTGGCCAGAATGCCGTGCCTGTGCAGAGTTTTCACCATTGCCGCAGTCCGTTCGGAGGAGGGGCGGCGATAGGACAGTCCGTCGACTTCGTTGAACGGGATGAAGTTCATCACGGCGTATTTTCCGGCCAAAAGCTGAGTGATTCTCTCCATCTCGGCATCGCTGTCGTTCACATTCTCGATCAGCGTCCATTGATACTGAACCGGATAGCTGGTGGCGCGCGCATAGATTTCGCAGCGTTCGACCAGCTCTTCGATTGCGATAGGCGGCGCATTGGGCAGCAATTTTGCGCGAAGTTGAGCGTCTGTGGTGTGCAACGACAAGGCGAGCGCAGGTTTCACCTGCGCTAAGGGCAGACGCTCGAACACGCGTAGATCGCCGACCGTGGAGAGAACCAGATTCTTGTGGCCGATGTTGCCCTGTGTACCCAGCAACTCGATCGCTTCAAGGACGTTGTCGAGATTGTGAGCAGGCTCCCCCAT
>JBBRBS010000010.1:0-31695 GCA_038205615.1 Burkholderiales bacterium
CCCATCCCGAACAGGACAGTGAAACGACTCCGCGCCAATGATAGTGTGGATTACCCATGTGAAAGTAGGTCATCGTCAGACTCCTTACAAACAAAAACCCCCTCCGGAAACGGTGGGGGTTTTTGCTTTGTGCAGAATAAAGTTCGATAACCTGCTTGAACGCAGTTCCAAAGTCTGTGCAACACCGGTCGCACAGGCTTTGTAGCGACACCTAAGAATTAAAATTGAATGGTTGGAGTTACAAGCCTTGCACGACTGGTGTCATGCAAGTCTTTCGGCGGCACCAAAAAATGTATTAATAGGTCGTCGCCAAAGTAGGTCATTCCTGGATCAATCTCAGGACAGGCCCTCGACTCCTTGCCAAGCCCCCCCCGGAAACGGTGGGGGCTTTGTGTAAAGAAACGATAAGGGACCTGCGAGCACCTAGCGCGAGCCCTGCAGGTTGATGCCGTGTCGCTATTGTGACGACACTTATTGCCATAAGTCAGCTCTCGCCAGACCATTCTGCTTTAGCGCATTAGAGAATTACATCCATGCTATGGATTAAAGAATTTAACTTGCATAAAATCTAAACTGCAATAAATTTCAATGTTTTTTCATATACTTAGCATATGGTAGTTGCTCTGTTTTTTCAAATTCTTTTTCATAATTACGCATATTGCTTTCCAGCATTTGTTTAAATTCAGCAGTAAAGAAGTCGATGCCTTGTAGTTGTTTTTCCTGAAAATCTTCTAAACTAAGCGCCTTAGATGCTGCGACAAACGCACAAAACCGAGCTGCCGAATACATAAAAGCCGTATTCACAATATTATTGTCTTGCGTTTCATTATGATCATTTGCGACATTAATAAACGTGTCTGCTAGCTGGCGAAGTAGTTGATCCTGATCTGGAATAGACATGGCGTATACCTGTAAATGTAAAAATTATGGTTATGTCATCGTTGACTCTTGAACGTGTCTTTCATTCACATAACTTAGTCATTCACGCGCAAGCGGCAATGAAGCGATTAGAAAAATTAGTGTACAGGTCATTGGCGGTTAAACTGCGAAGGTGCTTTAAAACAAAGCACATCGAGTGCACAATTCGATGCGGGACCTTATTTGATTGCGCAGACTGCGCAGTCAGGATCTTTCTGAAAGCTACTTTGCCTGATGTTCATGTCAAGGGCGTTTACAGTCAAGAGTTTACCGCTCAATCCGGTGCTGATACCCGCCAGTAACTTGAGCGCCTCGGCGGCCTGTATTGCGCCGATGATGCCGGTCAGCGGGGCGAAGATACCCGTCGTAGCGCAGCGCAGTTCTTCTGATTCAGAATCCTCCGGAAACAGACAGTTGTAGCATGCGGCGTCATTCTGCCTGAAATCATATACGCTGGCCTGTCCTGAAAAAAGGATAGCTGCACCTGAAATTAAGGGTTTATGGTGTGTCATACAGGCGCGATTGATGGCGTAGCGAGTACTGAAATTGTCGCTGCAATCGAGCACAACATCTGCCGATATAACCAGCTCATGGAGCTGAGTTGCGTCAACTCGCGAGGGTACTTCCAGGCAAATAGTTTCAGGGTTTATGTCCAGTATGGCCGCCTTGGCTGAGCTTACCTTCGTGTGCCCAATGGTCGACGTGCGGTGTGCAATCTGGCGCTGTAAATTACTCAAGTCAACACAGTCGTCGTCACACAGTATGACTTGTCCGACGCCGCTGGCCGCCAGATAGAGGGCCGCCGGTGAGCCCAGGCCACCCAGGCCTACGATCAATACTTTGCCGTTCAGTATAAGTTGCTGGCCTTCAATGCCGATCTCATTGAGCAGGATGTGCCGACCGTAGCGCTGCAGTTGCTTGTCGTTCATGGATTAAGACTATTCGTATTCGCGCAGTTCAGGTGGCTTGCTCGCATGTTCCTTGTGCAGATGGTGTCCACACACCTCAACAAAAACATCTTTTTCATTCTTCTTGGTCACGTGTCCGCGTATTTCCATATTATGGCGAGCTGTATCCTCGCAGTAATAGACAATGTTTCGCCCAACGTGATGCAAAAAGCTTTGATCAAGATGAAATCCTTCTTGCTCGAGCGCATGTTCCAATCCCGCTAATGTATAGTCACGGAGATTGTAGTGAATTTCCAGAACATGAGGTTTAGGCGTGGCAAAAGCCTTCATGTTTGCAAGCCCATTTAGTATCTCAAGTGCGCGCGCAACCTGGTCGGCAGGCTCTGTTGCAAACCACAGTTCGCGTGTTTTTTCCAAGTCGAATGGATTAATCATGGCATTCCCCTGTATAGCCGGTTTTACTTTCCCTGCAGTATGTACATGCCTTTGAGCAGGTTGACTGCTTGATTTAACTGGTAATCATTTTTAGCGCCGAATTCGACGGGCGGCATTGTTTCAGCCTTGTTCTTGGGAGAGGTTTCAGACTTGGGTGTAAAGTCTGCCTTGTCGTCAGCTTGTTTGTCGTTGATCAGATGCTTTGCAAGATCGGACTCGCGCAGGCGAAATACGTTGTCCGTGCCAACGGTGGATGGGTCATCAACCAGAATGTCCGGTACGATACCCTTGGCCTGAATGGAGCGACCTCCGGGGGTGTAATAGCGCGCCGTTGTCAGCTTGATGGCGGTATTGTTGCCAAGTGGTAATACGGTCTGCACCGAACCCTTGCCGAATGTTTGCGTACCCATGATCACGCCGCGTTTGTGGTCTTGGAGCGCACCCGCGACGATTTCAGATGCCGATGCCGAGCCGCCATTGACCAGTACTACGAGAGGAACGCTCTTGATCGATGCTGGAATATTTTTAATATAATCATTTTTTGTATTGCCGCGCAGGTAATATTCCGGCGATGCAAGCAGACGCATCTTCGCCTCTTCTGTCCGTCCTTCTGTATATACGACGAGCGCATCTTTAGCCAGGAAGGCGGCTGAAACTGCGACAGCTCCGTCCAGCAAGCCACCCGGATCGTTGCGCAAGTCGAGAACCAGCCCTTTCAGCGGAGCCTTGTTATCTTTGATCAGTTTTTCAAGCGCAGTCGCCAAATTTTCGCCGGTATGCTCCTGAAACTGGGTTATGCGGACAAAAGCATAACCCGACTCCAGTAGCTTGGCTTTTACGCTTTGAACTTTGATTACGGCACGCACCACAGTAATTGTTAGCGGTTTGAGTTCGTTTTTGCGCAGAATAGTCAGAATGATTTTGCTGCCGGGCTTGCCGCGCATCCGTTTGACTGCATCGTTCAGCGACATGCCTTTGACCAGCGAGTCATCTAATTTCAGAATCAGGTCGCCACTTTTAACGCCTGCCTGATAGGCGGGTGTGTCTTCAATCGGCGAGATGACTTTAATCAAGCCATCCTCCATGCCGACTTCGATACCTAGCCCGCCAAACTCTCCTTGCGTGCCAACTTGCAGGTCTTTAAATGCATCCGCATCGAGGTAGGCTGAATGCGGATCCAATCCATTCAACATGCCGTTGATGGCCTCGGTAAAGAGTTTTTTGTCGCTGACAGGTTCCACGTAGCTGCTCTTGATATGACCAAATACTTCGGTGAATGCACGCAGCTCTTCAACCGGCAACGGGGTAACTACGGTTTCCTTGTCGGCCATCGCCGCGAAATGCAGGCTGAGTGAAATGCCGGCAACTAAACCCAAACCTACCAGACCTGCTTTTTCCAGACGACGCATAGTTACCTCTAGTTATTTTTTGGCCAGCCAATTCATTGGATCTAGCGGCCGGCTTTCGTGGCGCAGTTCAAAGTATAAACCGGAATCTGCATTTCCGCCGCTGTTGCCCACTGTGGCAATCGTGTCGCCGCCGCGAAGCTCATCGCCCACTTGCTTGTAAAGCGTTTCATTGTTGCCGTACAGGCTCATATACGCATTGCCATGATCCACGATCAGCAGATTGCCAAAGCCGCGTAACCAGTCTGCAAATACCACGCGTCCGGCGGCGATGGCCTTAACCGATTGACCGCTGGCGGACCGGATGAATATTCCTTTCCATACGACCGTGCTGTCCGGCCTGGTTGCGCCGAATTTATTGGAAATTTCACCTTTGACCGGTAATGTCAATCGGCCTTTAAGCTGTTCGAAAGGCTTGCCGTCAAAGCGATTGTCAGGAATATTGTTATTGCGGAACAAGGATTTTGTTTTCGGTTTCGCGAGCATTTCAGCTATTTTTGCGACCAGACTCGCGAGTCTGTTTTCATCGTGTTGCAGGCGCGTAATCTCGCGGCGTTGCTGTGTTAATTGCTTGGATATGTGACCTAAAACTTCGCGTCGCTCGCTCTGATCCTGCTTCAGTTTTTCCTTTTGTGTTGCTTGCTCGGCGTGTAATTTCTCGAGTGTCTCGCTTTGCGTGTGTACTTCGCGGGTGACTCGGTTCAGTGCGTTGAGATCACGACGCAAATCCTCAAGCCAAGCTGCACGGTTGCGGGCAATATATTGAAAATACTGCAAGTCGCGCGCAACTTTGTTAGGGTCCTGATTATCAAGCATCAGTTTGAGATATTCGTGCTTGCCGCCGACATATTGCTGGTAAAGCAATTTCTCGAGCAACCCCTTCTGCATGGACAAGGATGTGTCTAATTGCTGCTGTTGTGTTTGCAGTGTATTCAGCTTGTTATTCGCCTCGTGTTGCTGTTCTGCCAGTTCGGTGAGTTTGCGATTGCTGTCACTGATCGCGCGTTCCGAAGCACGCAACGCATCTGCTGCCTCGGTCTTCGACTCGCTGGTTTTGGCGATTTCGCTTTGCATGTCGGTAATCCGCCGACGCAGGTTTTCCAGTTCTTCCTGCTGACTGGCAGATGCCTGGCACGCCAGCAGGCACAGCGACAATATCAGCGCGAATTTCACGTTAACTGGATCAAACTGTGGCCGGTCATTTCTTCGGGTTGTGGCAGTCCCATCATGTACAGCAGGCTGGGGGCTATGTCGCGCAGTGATCCCGCATCCAGCAACTTTGCCTGCCGTCCGATATAGAGAAACGGCACCGGATTGAGTGTGTGCGCGGTATGTGCCTGATGCGTGGTGTTGTCCATCATCTGTTCTGCGTTGCCGTGATCGGCGGTCAGGATGACTTCACCACCGATGGACTGCATGGCTTTTACTACGCGGCCGATGCACACATCCAGCGTTTCGATGGCTTTGATCGCTGCCTTCATGTCGCCGCTGTGACCTACCATATCGCCGTTGGCGTAATTGCAAATGATGATCGGGTACTGGCGGCTTAAAATTGCCTCTTCCATTTTTTCGGTCACGGCATATGCGCTCATTTCGGGTTGCAGGTCATAAGTCGCAACTTTCGGTGATGGCACGAGAATTCGGTCTTCGCCTGGATAAGGTTGCTCTTTTCCACCGCTGAAGAAGTAGGTGACGTGGGCATATTTTTCGGTTTCAGCAATACGAAGCTGTTTCAATCCGAGTCCTGCGACGTACTCGCCGATGTCGTTGTGTATTGCATCTGCAGAAAAGGCGCACGGCAGCGTGAATTCGGAACCGTAGTTGCTCAGCGTGACGAAGCTGCCGAATTTCGGGCGATAAGCGCGGACAAAACCGTCAAATGCATCGACTGTCAGCGCGCGGGTAATTTCGCGGGCACGATCAGCGCGGAAATTCATGAAAATAACGACATCGCCGTCTTGCATCGATATGGGCGGCTCTCCCGCAGAGTTGATCCGGGTCGGTTTGACGAATTCATCCGATTCGCCGCGCGCATAGGCGGCTTCGAGCGCACTTAATGCATCGTTCGCGGTATATTCGGCATGGCCCTGTGTCAGTAATTCATAGGCAGGTTGCACGCGTTCCCATCGATTATCCCGGTCCATCACATAAAAGCGGCCGGTCACACTGGCGATTTTTCCAACCCCCAGCGCTGTGCATTTATCTTGCAAGGTGGCTATCGAATGCGCTGCACTTTTGGGGGGCGTGTCGCGGCCATCAAGGAATGCATGCAGATATATTTTCTTCAAGCCATTCTCTGCTGCCATTTCAAGCATCGCATAAATGTGATTTTCATGGCTGTGCACGCCGCCGGCCGAGAGCAGTCCCATGATGTGCAGGGTGCTGTCATTCTGTTTGGCAATGGAAATGGCTTCAGTCAGGGCTGGATTGCTGAAAAAGCTGCCATCCTCGATTGCGACATCAACCCGGCTCAAATCCTGGTAAACAATGCGTCCGGCGCCGATATTCAGATGGCCCACTTCGGAATTGCCCATCTGCAGGGATGGCAGTCCGACGTGTTTTTCAGAGGCGTTGATCAGCGTGTGCGGATGGGCAGCCCACAATGCGTCCCAGTTGGGCTTGTGTGCAGCCGAAATAGCATTGGAGTCGGTTTCTTCGCGATAGCCGAAGCCGTCCAGAATAAGCAGCAAGACAGGAGTCGTGTTCATTGGGGTAAAATATAAGCAGTTGTTAATTTTGAATGACGCATTTTAACCGAATTGGCTTGGCTGAGTGTTATAAGGAAAAAGCATGACGAACAGATTGTTAGACAGGGAAGAAGATATTCAGCAGGCATCACAGGCGATCAAGGCGATTGCGCATCCTTTACGACTGAAGATTTTGTGCGTGCTTGGCGATCAGGAAATCAGCGTTCAGGACATCGTCGAGCATGTCGGGACATCGCAGAGCAATATTTCGCAGCACCTGGCTATCCTGCGCGACAAAGGCGTTTTGTCCACCCGCAAGGAGGCCAACAGGGTCTACTACCGGATCGGTGATTTACGCACACTCAAGCTGGTGAGTATGATGCGTGAGGTATTCTGCACAATTTAGGCTAAGTTCCTTGTACAATATATTAGAGTGTTCTAATATAGCGAGCTTTGATAAAAATAGGAGTGCGCCATGAAGAAGCTGGGTATGGTTGGTTTGCTGGTAATGGCTGCAAGCGTGCAGGCTGTCGAGCCGTTGGCGCTGGCGCCTGTCGAATATCGGGAAGTGGCGCAGACCTATAGCGTCGAGGGGTTGGTTGAAGCGACACGGCAATCTACCGTTTCTGCGCAAATCGCAGGGCGCGTTGTGGAAGTCAACTTTGATGTGGGTGATCAGGTTGTGAAAGGTCAGCTGATTTTGCGCATCGATGAGCGCGAGGCGATGCAGGCGCTGGCAGGAAGCCAGGCGCAGGTATTGCAGGCGCAGGCCAACGTGCAGAATGCCAAATCGACGTACGAGCGCTCGAAACAATTGTTCGCGCAAAAGTTCATTAGTCAGGCCGCCCTGGACAAGGCGCAAGTGGATTACAAAGTGGCATTGGCACAGGCCGCTGCGAGCGAAGCGGGTGCAGGTCAGGCGAGTCTCGCGCACGGTTATACGGCCGTGGTTGCACCCTACGCAGGCGTCGTTTCGGCGCGCATGGTGGAGTTGGGCGAGATGGTCATGCCGGGCAAGCCCCTGATGACAGGATTCGATCCTGCCCAGATGCGCGTCGTGGTCAGTGTGCCTCAGTACAAAATGGCCGAGATCGGCGTCAAGCCGGATGTCATCGTGGAAATCCCGACGCTGACACGCTGGATCAAGGCGGCTTCATCACGCGTACAGCCTGTAGCGGATGCGCGTACGCACAGTACACAAGTTCGGGTGTATCTGCCTGCCAACGAAGTGGGTCTTTATCCCGGCATGTTTGTGCGCGCACATTTTGTGGTCGGCAAGGTTAAAAAGTTGATGGTGCCTGCCAGTGCTGTGTTGCGACGCAGCGAAGTGGTGGCGGCATATGTAGTAGGTGTCAAAGGTGCGGTCAAATTGCGCCAGATACGGGTTGGTGAATCGGCGGCAGAAGGTCTTGTGGAGGTCTTGTCCGGCTTGAAAGAGGGCGAGCAGGTAGCGAGGGATCCGGTGAAAGCCGGAATGTTGGCAGGAAAAAACTAACCATAGTCTGAGGGAGTAAAGCATGGCACATGTCGTAATCATGGGAGCTGGAATCGGCGGTATGCCGATGGCTTATGAGATGCAGCAAAAGATCCGCAAAGCGGACAAGCTTACTGTTATTTCGAATACCGAGAATTTTCATTTCGTGCCGTCCAATCCATGGGTGGGTGTGAAGTGGCGCGATCGTGAAGACATTGAGTTTGGCATCCGTCCCTACCTGGAGCGCAAAGGCATCAACTTTATTTCAACCGGAGTCAAGCGGGTCCATCCCGCTGAGAACCGGCTGGAGCTGAATGACGGAAGTTCAGTTGAATATGATTTCCTGATTATTGCGACCGGCCCTAAGCTGGCCTTTGATGAAGTGGAAGGGCTGGGGCCGCATGGCGGGCACACCCATTCGGTCTGCCATGTAGACCATGCCATGAAGTCGTATGATGAATGGGATCAATTTACCCGTGAGCCCGGGCCTGTGATCATCGGTGCGGTGCAAGGCGCCTCCTGTTTCGGTCCTGCCTATGAGTATGCCTTCACCGTGGAAACCGATCTGCGCCGCCGCAAGATACGTGACAAGGTGCCGATGACCTTCGTGACTTCCGAGCCGTACATCGGGCATCTGGGGCTGGGCGGGGTAGGCGACTCGAAAACGCTGCTTGAATCGGCGATGCGCGAAAAGCATATCAAATGGATATGCAATGCGAAGGTCACCAAAATCGAAGCCGGTAAGATGTTTGTCACCGAATACGACGATACGGCGAAAGAAAAAGCCACACACGAATTGCCGTTTACCTACAGCATGATGTTGCCGGCATTCAAAGGCGTGGACGCAGTGTTCGGCATCGAAGGGCTGACCAATCCGCGCGGCTTTATTCTCGTGGATGATCATCAGCGCAATCCGACCTTCAAGAATATCTACGCGGTGGGCGTATGCATCGCTATTCCTCCGGTGGAAAAAACGCCGGTTCCGGTCGGTACACCCAAGACCGGCTATATGATCGAGTCTATGGTGACGGCAACAGCGCACAACATCCACTCGGAACTGATGGGGAATCCGCCGACCAGTCACGCGACATGGAATACCGTGTGTCTGGCTGACTTCGGCGATACCGGTGTGGCATTCATCGCACTGCCGCAAATTCCTCCCCGGAATATGAACAAGGCGATGTCGGGCAAGTGGGTGCACGTCGCAAAAGTAGCATTTGAGAAATATTTCATGCGCAAAATGAAGCGCGGAACATCCGAGCCGATGTATGAAAAGCTTATCATGACGGCGATGGGCATTACCAAGTTGAAGTAAACGCAGAAGTTGCCGCCGGCGGGTCCGGTGGCAACTGATGCAAAACAGGATAAATTGATGATGGGTATTTCAGGACGTATTGCCAGGTATTTTTTGCATTCGCAGATGACGCTGTTGCTGGCGCTGGTTGCTGTGCTGCTGGGGATGTTTGCGATCGCCGTGACCCCTCGCGAGGAAGAGCCGCAGATTAACGTCACGATGGCGAACGTGATGATCGCCTATCCCGGCGCGTCGGCACAAGACGTGGTTCAGACCGTCGCCGGACCTGCCGAGCAGGTGTTGTCGCAAATAGCGGGTGTGGATCATGTGTATTCGGTGGCGCAGCCAGGCATGGCAGTGATCACCGTGCAATTTAAGGTAGGCGAGCAACATGTACCTTCTCTGGTCAAGTTATATGACGTGATCAATTCACATTCCGACTGGCTGCCACCGACGTTAGGCGTAGCGCAGCCTATCATCAAGGCTAAAGGGATCGACGATGTGCCGATCGTCGCGTTCACGCTGTGGCGCGACCAAACCGTCGGTGGCGGGCTAGAGCTCACCCAGGTGGCGCACGCCATCGAGGCGGAATTGAAGCGTGTGCCGGGCGCCCGTGAGGTGTCCACGCTGGGCGGTACGCAGCGCATGGTGCGCGTGTTGTTGAATCCGGAAAGTCTGAATGCGTATGGCTTGTCAATGCAGGATGTGCGCGCCGCGTTGCAATCGGCCAATGTCTCGCAAAATGCCGGTAATCTGGTGCAAGGTAGCCGCGAGGTGCTGGTGCAAACAGGCAGTTTTCTGAGTAATGCCAGCGAAGTCAGTCAGCTGGTGGTCGGCGTATCGAACAATAAACCTGTTTTCCTGCGCGATGTCGCAGACGTGAAGGACGGCGCTGATCAGCCGGGTAGCTATGTGTGGCTAGGTACAGGCCCCGCTGCGGCAGACAAACAGATCAAGGCGCGTGGGGAATTTACCGCCGTCACCGTCGCAATTTCAAAAAAGCCCGGTGCAAATGCGGTGGAGGTTGCCAATAAGTTGCTATCCCGTGTGGAGGAACTCAAAGGATCGGTGATTCCTGCTGATGTAGAGGTCAGTGTCACGCGCAATTACGGCGAGACGGCTAACGACAAGGCCATGAAACTGATCAAGAAATTGCTGTTTGCCACAGCCGCCGTGGTCGCCCTGGTATGGCTGGCGATGGGGCGGCGCGAGGCGATGGTAGTCGGTGTCGCCGTGCTGCTGACCCTGGCGGCGACGCTGTTTGCCTCATGGGCATGGGGCTTTACCCTGAATCGTGTGTCCTTGTTTGCATTGATTTTTTCCATCGGTATTCTGGTGGATGATGCGATCGTCGTGGTCGAAAATATTCATCGCCATCGCATGCTATACCCCGATCAGCCACTGTCGCAGATTATTCCCGGCGCGGTAGATGAAGTCGGCAGTCCGACGATTCTGGCGACCTTCACGGTGATCGCAGCGCTGTTGCCGATGGCGTTCGTCAGTGGCCTGATGGGACCTTACATGAGTCCGATCCCGATCAATGCCAGCATGGGGATGCTGATTTCGCTGGCGGTAGCGTTCGTGATCACGCCTTGGCTGGTGCTGCGTTTTTCAGGTTCTCAGCACAATGCGGTCAAAGAGGACGGCAGCACGGCAATTGTGAACTTCTTTAGCCGGGTGCTCACTCCTTTTCTGAATGGCGTGCATGGCAAGCCGGCGCGCCGCAAGTTGTGGCTGGCAATCCTGGCGGGCCTGGTGCTGGCCGTATCGCTGGGCGTGGTCAAGCTGGTGATTCTGAAAATGCTGCCGTTCGACAATAAATCCGAATTCCAAGTTGTGGTAGATATGCCCACCGGTACGGCACTGGAGCAGACGAATGCGGTGCTGCACGACATTGGTGACTATCTGGCGACGGTGCCTGAAGTCACCGATTACGAGGCTTACGCAGGGTCGGCTTCGCCGATCAACTTCAACGGACTGGTGCGTCAATATTATCTGCGCAGCGGTGCAGAGCAGGGCGACATCCAGGTCAATTTGCGCGACAAGCATCATCGCAGCCGCAGCAGCCATGAAATAGCCACCGCCATGCTGGCGCCGATCCAGACAATAGCAGCTACCTGGGGCGCGAAAGTCAAGATCGTGGAAGTGCCGCCCGGCCCTCCCGTGATGTCGCCTATCGTGGCTGAAATCTACGGGCCGGATTACGAGGGGTCGCGTCGCGTGGCGAGCTACGTGCGCGAGCAGTTCGCTAAAGTCGAAGGTATTGTCGGCATAGACGATACGCTGACCGAAGCTGCACCCAAGCTGCAATTGCGCGTTCTGCAAAGCAAGGCCGCGTTGCTGGGCGTCGCGCCCGCCGATATCGTTGACGTAATCGGTGTGGCGCTGTCTGGACAGGATGTTGCTTCGCTGCACGATGTGAGTGCCAAATATGCGCCGCCACTGCGTATTGCGTTGCCCGCCGATCGGCGCAGCAATATCGACGAAGTACTCAAGCTCAAGGTGCGTGCCAAGGACGGCGTACTGGTGCCGATCTCGGAAGTGGTTCAGGTGATGCCGGTTGCACGCGATTATCCGATCTACCACAAGGACTTGCTGCCGGTGGTTTACGTGTTTGGCGACATGGCGGGCAAACTCGACAGTCCTTTGTATGGCATGTTCGGCATCAACGCTCGTGTAAGCGGTTCAGAACTTGAACAGGGCGGGCGATTGCAAAGTTATTTCTTCAAGACGCCAAGCAACCCTTATTCGAGTTACGCGCTGAAGTGGGACGGCGAATGGCAGGTGACGTTCGAGACGTTTCGCGATATGGGCATCGCGTATGGCGTCGGGCTGCTGCTGATCTATCTGCTGGTGGTCGCGCAGTTCAAGTCGTATCTGGTGCCGCTGATCATCATGGCGCCGATTCCGCTGACCATCATCGGGGTGATGCCCGGACACGCGTTGCTGGGTTCGCAGTACACGGCGACTTCCATGATCGGCATGATTGCGCTGGCTGGCATCATTGTGCGCAACTCGATTCTGCTGGTTGATTTCGTCAATCTGCAGCTGGCGGGCGGTGCTGATTTGCAGCAGGCTGTGATTGCAGCTGCGGGGGCGCGCGCCAAACCGATCATCCTGACCGGTCTGGCCGCGATGCTGGGCGCGTTTTTTATTCTGGATGACCCGATATTCAACGGTCTGGCGATCTCCTTGATTTTTGGTATTCTCGTCTCCACCTTGTTGACGCTGGTGGTGATCCCGGTACTTTATTACGCCACGCTGTACAAGAAATACCAGTAAAATTCGCAACAATATCTGCCTTCTCCCCAAACCTCTCCCGCTTGCGGGAGAGGGGGTAAGCGAGAAAGGCACTAACTATTTTAAGGAGCATTAAACTATGACTTTAGAACGCATTATTCGCATCATCGCCGGCACATTCATCCTGTTGTCCTTGTCACTGGGCGCAGAAGCCAGTCCGATATTCGTGAGCAAGTATTTTCTGTTTTTTACCGCTTTTGTCGGCCTGAATCTGTTTCAGAGCGGTTTTACCACGTTCTGTCCGATGAATAACATACTCGCAAAATTCGGGGTTAAGAGCGGCTCTTGCTAATCGGAAAGCTTCGGGAAATCAACTTAACCCACATCAGTCTGACTTTGGTCGGCTTGATGTGGGTTTTACCGTTTCTGCATTATCGTCATCAATATCCGCTGACGACGTTTGATCAGGAGTGGTGGAGTGCGCTGCTAGGCGTGCTGGCGCTCACGTTGCTGCTAACCCGCGATTATTGGCGCGAGCCGGAGATTCCGCGCATCGTGCAGCTGCCCGCAGCACTGATCGCACTGATGTTGTTGCAATCGATGCTGGGGATGATGACCTATTTCGATCAGGCATTGCTGTATCTCTTGTACTTGCTGCTTGCAATGTTGCTGATGATGTTAGGTGCCCGTCTGCGGGATTGCTTCGGCATCGAAAAACTTGCTACGGTTCTGGCGATTTTTTTGCTGGCAGGGGCTGAATTCAGTGCGCTGATCGGTGTGCTGCAGCATTATCGCTGGCATTCGCCGCTGGATGCCGTCGTGGTGGTGAAAGTCGCTGCCGGCGTTTATGGCAATCTGGCGCAACCCAATCATTTTGCCAATTACATCGCGCTGGGCCTGATTTCGGCAGGTTTGCTGTTCGGGCAGCGCAAGTTGCCTGCGGGCTGCGCGGTTCTGCTGGTCATCCCGCTGTTGTTTGTCCTGACGCTGAGCGGTTCTCGCAGCAGCTGGCCGTATCTGGTGATGATGAGCGTGCTGGCCTGGTGGGGAGGGCGACGACGGCCTGAGCTTCGCCCTTTGCTGCGTTACTGTCTGTTCTTGCTTGCGGGCTTTGCGATGATGCATGGCATCGTACAGCTGCCGTTTATGAAAAGCGCCGGCAACAGCTATGACATCATGCACCGCATGTTTGCCGATACGGCGTCAGGCGGCATCCGTCAGTATCTGTGGTATGAGGCGTGGCTGATTTTCAAACAGTCGCCGTGGCTGGGCGCGGGTTTTGGTCAGTTCGCCTGGCAGCATTTTCAGCTGGGACCGGTGCTGCGACAGGGCAATATTACCGGCCTGTACAACAACGCGCACAATCTGATTTTTCAGCTGGCAGCGGAAGCAGGTGTTGCCGGATTGGCCGTGTTGTTTGCCGGCGCCGGTGCCTGGCTGCATGGCATGCGTCGTGTGACGATCAATGCCGCGCAGTGGTGGGGCTATGCTGTGCTGGGCGTGTTGGCGATTCACAGTCTGCTTGAATATCCGCTGTGGTATGGCTATTTTATGGCGATCGCGGCGATATTGCTGGGCGCGCTGGATGAAACGCGTTTTTCGCTGGAGCTACGCACTGTCGGGCGCATGTCGGTGGCTGCAATGTTATTGCTGGGTTTGTTGTCGCTGTTGCAGTTGAAGAGCGGGTATGAATTGCTCAAGACTACGCTGGCGATACGCCCGGTTTCCGGGAATGTTGCAGAGGCTTTTGAGCGTACCCGCGATGGGCTGATAGCGGTTCATGGCGGATCATTGCTGTCGCCCTATGCCGATTTGTTCATGAGCTCATACGTTGAGGTGAATGGCGATCATCTGCAGGCCAAACTTGCGCTCAATTCCAAAGTAATCAGGTTCATTCCGATGGCGCCGGTAGTCTATCGACAGGCTTTTTTGCTGGCGCAGGACGGCCAGTTTGAGCCGGCACGTCTGATGCTTGAAAAGGCGATCTGGTCCTACCCCGGGGAGGCAAATGAGCATCAGCAGCTGGTCAGGCTGGCCGAGAAAGACCCCGCGCATTTTGGCGCTCTGCTAGAATTCGCCCTCAAGACAGAACAGGAGTATGTACGTGCAATTCATAACAAGTAATTTTTTCCCGATTTCACTGGCCATCATGAGCGGTGCGATGATTTTATGGTCGATGTTGGGCAGCCGTGTGCGGGGTATCAAAGACGTAGATACTAATGCCGCCTTGCAGCTGATCAATCATAAGAATGCCATCGTGCTGGATGTGCGTGAGTCGGCCGAATACAAGGCCGGACATCTGCTGAATGCTCAACTGATTCCGCTCGGCAAACTGAACGAACGCATCGGTGAGTTGGCAAAATACAAGGACAAGCCTGTCGTGGTGGTTTGCCGCAGTGGCAACCGATCCGGTACGGCTTGTGTGGTACTAGGTAAACAGGGCTTTACGCAAGCATATAATTTGACAGGTGGCATGATGGCATGGCAAAAAGCCAATCTGCCTACGCAAAAATAATGGCTAAAATAATAATGTACAGTACGGCAGTGTGCCCTTATTGCATACGCGCCGAGCAGTTGTTGCAACGTAAGGGTGTCACTGAGATTGAAAAAATCCGCGTGGATTTGCAGCCTGAGGCGCGCATTAAGATGGTCGAATTGACCAACCGGCGCACGGTTCCGCAAATCTTTATCAATGAGCAGCACATCGGTGGCTATGATGATCTTGCGGCACTGGATCAGGCAGGTGAATTAAACGCATTACTGGCTAGTTAACTTTAAGGACGAAACATGACTGAAGCAGCGCAGACACAACCCGTATTCAACATGGATAAAATCTATGTGAAAGATCTTTCACTGGAAATCCCTCATGCACCGCAGATTTTTCTGGAACGCGAAAATCCACAGATCGAAGTGCAATTGCACACCTCTGCTGGCAATGTCGACGAGGGCGTATTCGAAGTCAATGTAACGGCAACCGTCACCGCCAAGGTTGGCGAAAAAGTGATGTTTCTGATCGAAGCCAAGCAGGCCGGAATCTTCACCTTGCGCAATTTGCCGGAAGAAGAAATGGAACCCGTGCTGGCCGTAATGTGCCCGAATATCCTGTTCCCTTATTTGCGTGAAGTCGTCTCCGATGTGGCCGTGCGCGCCGGTTTTGCACCTGTGATGTTGAACCCGATCAATTTTGACGTGCTGTATCAGCAACAAAAGCAACAGCAGGCTGAAGCCGCAACTGCGACGACTCACTGATGAGAATTTCTGTCGTCCTGTGCCTGGTGTGCTGGTGTGCCGTGAGTACGGCGCAGGCGGTGGAGTATGTGTCTGTCGGGGAGGCGAGCGCAATTTTGTATGATGCGCCGTCCCTGAAGGCTAAAAAACTGTTTGTCGTGAGTCGATTTATGCCGTTCGAGCAGGTCGTCAATCTGGACAACTGGGTCAAGGTGCGCGACCGCTCGGGTGGCTTGTACTGGCTGGAAAAACACGTGCTGGCAAACAAGAAATACGTGATTGCAGTCAATCCGGTGGTTGATGTTCGTGCCGAACCGGATGCAGGTTCGCAGCGGGTGTTTCAGGTCAGGCAGCAGGTGGCGCTTGAACTGCTGGAAGCCACGGGGACGGGTTGGGTCAGAGTGCGCCACAAGGACGGCGAAACAGGTTACGCGCGCAGTCCTGAGGTGTGGGGGGAATGAATTAACAATGGAAAAATGAGAATGATGCATTGATAATTCATTGTTCCATTTTCCTCCTTTGTTGATTTATCCTTTCTCAATTATTCATTCTCAATTATCTCTTCAATGAATATTACCGTTATTGGTGCAGGTGCATGGGGAACGGCGCTCGCCATCAGTCTGGCAGCATCGCATCAGGTCACCCTCTGGGCGCGTGATGCCGAACAGGTGGCCCAGATGCGCGCCACCCGGTGCAATCAGCGCTATCTTCCTGATGCCACGCTGCCACAAAACCTGCTTTTGAGTTCAGACTTTTCTGCCAGCTTGAATGATGCGCAGCTCATCATCCTGTCGGTTCCGACAGCGGCACTGCGTGTGACGCTGGAGCGGTTGGCAGCGTCCGGTATCAATCTGGCAGGGGTGGTGTGGTTGTGCAAGGGTTTTGAGGCCGAAACCTCCTTGCTGCCTCATCAGGTCGCCGACCAGGTTTTGCCTGCAGGTATCGCTTGCGGTGTGTTGTCCGGCCCGAGCTTTGCATTGGAGGTGGCACGTGGACTGCCCACCGCTTTGGTTCTGGCCTCCAGCGATGAGACCTTTGCGCAGCGTACGGCGCAGGCGCTGCACCATGCACGCTTGCGGGTGTATGCCAGCACCGATGTGATCGGTGTCGAAGTCGGCGGAGCCGTCAAGAACGTGATGGCGATTGCCGCCGGTGTTTGCGATGGCATGAAGTTAGGCAATAACGCGCGCGCTGCGCTGATGACAAGAGGCCTGGCTGAAATCACCCGGTTAGGCCTGAAGCTGGGTGGTCGCCCCGAAACGCTGGGCGGCTTGTCGGGAGCGGGCGATTTGATTCTGACTTGTACCGGCGATTTGTCGCGCAACCGCCGAGTCGGTTTGTTGCTGGCGCAAAATCAGAGTCTTGATGACATTCTTGCGCAGTTAGGTCATGTCGCCGAAGGCGTGTATGCGGTACGTGAAGTGCATAACCTGGCGCGGCGACTCGGGGTCGATATGCCGATCAGTGAGGCTGTTTATCAGGTTTTATACGAGCATGTTCCTGCAGCCGAGATGGTTGCCACGCTGTTGAATCGCACGACGAGTCTTGAGTTCAGTCAGTAAAACGGGTAGCCGGTAGCAAAGCCGGCTCGGCTACCCGCCACAAGCTACAAGCTTCCTTCGAATCCCTCTTGTCTCCACGCCTCAAACACCGCCACGGCCACGGTGTTGGACAGATTCAGGCTGCGGTTGTCGGGCAGCATCGGCAGTCGGACACGCTGCTCGGTCTTAAACTGACTGAGTACTTCGGCGGGCAGGCCACGGCTCTCCGGGCCGAACAGGAACGCATCCCCGGCACGATAGCTGTTTCGATGGAAGGGCTGCGAGCCCTTCGTGGTGAGCGCAAATACACGTGCCGGGTCGAACGCAGATAAGCATTCCGGTAAATCGTCGTAGACGCGCAGTTTGGAAAATTCGTGATAATCGAGGCCGGCGCGAATCAACTGTTTGTCCTCCAGTGTGAAGCCTAACGGTTTGATCAGGTGTAACTGGCAGCCGGTATTGGCGCACAGGCGGATGATGTTGCCGGTGTTGGGCGGGATCTCGGGTTGATAAAGAATTACATGGAACATATTTATGTCTTGTCAGTAAATGGAAAAAAGGCTAACTTCCGCCAAGTAGTAATATAGTCGCATTCAATCAGGGAAGAATTATGGCGCGTCCGGAGAAAGTTCGCTTAGGCGATTTGCTGGTACATCAACAACTCATTTCGCAGGATCAGCTCAAATTCTCGCTCGAAGAGCAAAAGCGCACCGGGCGCAAGCTGGGGCGCGTGCTGGTCGACAATGGCTTTGTCACGGAAGAGAAGATTTCAGAGGCGCTCGCCAAACAGCTCAATATTCCTTACATCAATCTCAAGTATTACAACATTAACGTAGAGCAGGTACGCAAGCTGCCGGAGAATCAGGCGCGGCGCTTTCGTTCTATTGTACTGGAGGATCGCAACGGCGTGCTGCTGGTCGGCATGGCCGACCCGACCGATCTGTTTGCTTTCGACGAAATATCGCGCATCGTCAAGTGTGACATCGATGTGGCTGTCGTTACCGAAAGTCAGCTGCTGGAAAGCGTCGATCGCGGCTATCGGCGCACCGAAGAAATCACCGGTCTGGCGCGCGAGCTCAGTGAAGAGCTGGGTGACACCTATGTCGATTTCGGCTCGCTGTCCATCAACGTCGGCAGCGAGGAAGCGCCGGTCGTCAAACTGCTACAGACCATGTTTGACGATGCCACGCAGATTCGCGCCTCGGACATCCATATCGAGCCGCAGGAAGGCAAGATGGTGATCCGTTTTCGTATCGACGGCGCCTTGTACCTGCAAACTGAAGCTGACAACAAGATCGCGCCCTCACTGGTGTTACGGCTGAAATTGATGTCAGGCCTGGATATTTCCGAAAAGCGCTTGCCGCAGGACGGGCGTTTCCATGTGCGGGTGCGGGAGCAAGGGGTCGATGTGCGTATTGCGACCTGCCCGACCCAGTATGGCGAGGCGGTGGTGATGCGGCTGTTGCGTCAGGACGGCGGCATGGTGGGGCTGGATAAATTGGGTATGCCGCCGGACATGCTGGAGCGGTTTCGCCAGATACTGCGCAGCGGCAATGGCATGATACTGGTGACAGGGCCGACCGGTAGCGGCAAGACCACGACACTGTATTCCGCGCTGGCGGAACTCAATACGATCGACCAGAAGATCATCACTGTGGAAGATCCTGTGGAATATCGCCTGCCCGGCATCAACCAGGTGCAGGTGAACGAAAAGATTGCACTGACTTTTTCGGTCGTGTTGCGTTCCGCGTTGCGCCAGGACCCGGATGTGATCCTGGTCGGCGAAATGCGCGATGCCGAGACTGCACAGATCGGTTTGCGTGCGGCGATGACGGGTCACTTGGTGTTGTCCACGCTGCATACACGCGATGCGGCGGGTACTCTGTTTCGTCTTGTCGATATGGGGATACAGCGCTTCATGGTGGCCTCTTCTGTTCAGGCTGTGATCGCACAGCGTTTGCTGCGACGTATTTGCGAAAGCTGCAATGAGAAGTACGCGCCCACGCCCCAGGAGCGCGAATGGCTGGCGACAGAAAGCGTCAGTGGCGAGCAGCTGGACAAGTTGATGCATGGGCGGGGTTGCTCTCATTGCAACGGCACCGGCTATCTCGGGCGGATGGGCGTGTATGAAATGCTGGAAATGGGGAGCAAGATGGTTGAGGCGGCAGCGCATGACAGCGTGCACCACTTCATGAAGGTGGCCGGTGAACATATGCGCGGTCAGCGTATGGTCGACCACGCGCTGGTGCAAGTGCTGCAGGGCCACACAACGGTGGCGGAAGTCATGCGTATCAGTAATCAGGTGGAAGAATAGCCGTGGGCGTGTTCACATACAAAGGACGCAACGCGCACGGCGAGATGGCGCAAGGCACGCTGGACGGTGATGACAGCGGCGCGGTCGCCGATCAATTGCTCGGCATGGGGATTACACCGATCGAAATCAAGCTCAATCGTGATGTCAGCGGCGGAACTTCGACGCAGGCCGCGTGGCTCAAACGCGCGTTGACCGAAAAACCCATCACGCCGATGGATTTGATGCTGTTCAGTCGCCAGATGTACACGCTGCTCAAGGCCGGTGTGCCGATCCTGCGTGCGCTGGCGGGTTTGCAGGAATCCACGCAAAACCCGACGATGGCCGCGATGCTGCAAGACTTGCGCGAGAGCCTGGATAGCGGGCGCGAACTCAGTACGGCACTGCGTCGTCATCCCAAGGTATTCTCATCGTTCTATGTCAGCATGGTGCAGGTCGGTGAGATGACCGGTATGCTCGATCATACTTTCATCCGGTTGTTCGAATATCTTGATTTTGAGCGGGATATGAAAGAACGCATCACGACCGCGATGCGCTATCCGATGTTCGTGGTGATTGCGATGGCCATCGCGATTGTTATCATCAATCTGTTCGTGATTCCTACCTTCGCCAAGGTGTATGCGGGTTTTCATGCGGAATTGCCCGCTGTGACGAAGATGCTGCTGGGGTTTTCCGCGTTCATGGTGAGCTACTGGTTGCTGATGCTGGCGATGCTGTTCGGTGTTGTCGTGGGGTTTCGCTACTACATCAACACCACGGACGGGCGCTACAACTGGGACAGGTACAAGCTGAGACTGCCTATCGTCGGCCCTATCATTTTGAAGGCCACGCTGTCGCGTTTCGCGCGCAGCCTGGCGCTGTCGTTCAAGAGCGGTATGCCGATACTGCAGGGCATGAACGTGGTCGGCATGGTGGTGGATAACGAATTCATGCGCAGCCGTATCGAGCAGATGCGCGACGGTATCGAGCGAGGCGAAAGCATATTGCGTACCGCCGTGGCGGCAGGCGTTTTCAATCCTGTGGTGCTGCAGATGATCGCGGTCGGTGAAGAGACCGGCGATCTGGACGGGCTGATGTTCGAGGTGGCGCAGATGTACGAACAGGAAGTGAAATACGAAGTGGCCACGTTGAGTTCCAAGATCGAACCGATTCTGATCGTCTCTCTGGGTGTGCTGGTGCTGATACTCGCGCTGGGCGTGTTCCTGCCGATGTGGGATCTGGGCAAGGCGGCAATGCATTGATGAAAACCAGTTCTAAGTTCCCGGTTCCCGGTTTAGGGTTTAACCGCAAACCCCAAACCTCAAGCCGATGTTTCCAAACCGTAAACAGAAAACGGGCAGCCTCGGAATCCGGCTTTACGCTGATGGAGCTCGTCGTCGTCATCATCATCGTCGTCGTGTTGATGGGCGTGGCGCTTGATCGTTTCAGGTTCTATCAGGAGCTGGCCGAAAAAGTCGCAATGGAGGAAGTGGTGCGTGCGCTGGACAGCGCGTTGATCCTGCAATACGGGAAAATCATGACGCGCGGCAAGGCAAGTGACGTGGCGACGCTGGTGCAGGACAACCCGATGAACTGGCTGCAAAAAAGGCCGCGCAATTATGCAGGAGAGTTTTTCAATTCGTCACCGCAGTCGGTAGAGTCCGGAAACTGGCTGTTCGATCTGAAGTCCCGTGAGCTGATTTACGTCATGCGTAATCACGAACACTTCAGGCCGGGCAGCGACGGAAATCAGTGGATACGCTTTCATGTCGCAACCCGTTACGAACCCTCCCGGCTGCCCTCGTTGCGAGAGGCGCCGCCGGAACTGACGGGTGCGTTGCTGGAGCCGGTCGTGCCCTATGCATGGTTTTGAGAAAATTTATAGAGTGGATTCAATCGTAAATCGTAAATCGTAAATCGTAAACCGTAAACCGTAAACCGTAAACCGTAAACCGTAAACCGTAAACCGTAAACCGTAAACCGTAAACCGTAAACCGTAAACCGTAACCTATTATGCATACTGACTTATCCGAGATTATATTGTGGCGCGTGCTGGCAAACTTCCTGCTCATAGGTGCACTGCTGGGCGTGGCAGTGGGGCTGTTGCTGGTTATTAAGCCGCAACTTCTGGGGCGCATCAATCGCGTGGCGAATCGCTGGATTTCCACGCGACATATCAATCAGTGGCTGGATCGCAGCATTAGTATCGAGCGCTGGTTTTACCGGAACCATCGGCCGATGGGGGTCTTGATCATGCTGGGTGCGGGTTATATTCTCGTGTACTTCGGCATGCTGTTAGACAAGGCATACGCGCTGCAACATCTGCCGCATTATCTGCCTGCCAGCCTGATGGGCGGACTGCTGGATGCATTGGCGCTCTTCATGCTGATCAGTGCAGCGCTGTCACTGTTGGCCGGTATTCTGATCTGGGTGCGTCCCAGCCTGCTGCGCGGCACGGAAAAAGGGGCTAACCAATGGGTGTCTTCACGCAGCGCTACCAAAGTGCTGGATGTGCCGCATAGTCAGGTGGATGCTTTTGTGACCGCTCATGCGCAAAGCGCAGGCTGGCTGCTGTTGCTGGCGAGTATCTACCTGTTTTTTATCATGTTTCATTTTTTGGCGTAAACCGTAAACCGTTCGAATGTTTTCTTAAATGATGTTGCGCAAATATCAGACTTCGTTTACAGTGTCAATCGTCTTGTCAAATGTTTGCTGCGGCAAAGGGCTGGCAAGATAAAATGAAGTTCTAAGATCGGGGCTGCGGCCCCATAATTTGGAGAATTAAAAATGAAAAAGCAAGCAGGTTTTACACTTATCGAATTGGTGATGGTTATCGTTATTCTGGGCATTTTGGCAGCGGTTGCATTGCCGAAGTTTGTGAATTTGGGTGCCGACGCAAGAGATGCCGCATTGACGGGAGTGGCAGGCGCGCTTTCAAGCGGTAATACAATCAACGTCGCGACTCGCAGCTTGCATCCTGGCAGCGGGGTTTCGGTTACTAACTGTAATTTGGCTGGTGGGTTGCTGGACGGGGGCTTGCCAGCTGGTTATTCGATTACATCAGTTGCTATCGCATCAGGCGTAACTAATCCAGCCTGCGTTTTGACACCTGTTACTCCGGGTAATGCGGCAAGTGCACCATTTACTGCTAGCAACATGTAGTAAATAGGGGCATGTAGTAAATAGGGTCAGAGTAAATAGGGTCAGACTCGATTTATTTGCAGGCTTGATTAAAAACTGGGAGGCTTCGGCCTCCCTTTTTTTTGTCTGCGGTTCGAGATTTTTGCTAAACTCCCAACTCTGTCTGAATTATGTTTCGGAAAGGCTATAGGCCATGCCAACAATCAGTATGTTTTATGGAATTTTCATCAAGATGTTTTTCGATGACCATGCGCCGCCACATTTTCATGTTGAATATGCTGAGTTTAAGGCTGTAGTTGATATTCAAAAACTTGAACTGTCCGAAGGGGCTTTGCCGCGTCGTGCGCAAATGCTGGTAATGGATTGGGCTGAACTGCATCAACAGGAGTTGATCGAGGATTGGAATTTATGTGCAGCCAAGCAGCCGCCCAAGTCGATTCCTCCTTTACTGTAAAAGAGAATGTCGTGATGGAATGGGATGTCGTTGAGGTTGATGCGAAACCGGATTTGAGCATGCAGGTGCGTTTTGCCGATGGAACGCATGGTCAGGTTAAATTTGAGCGCAGCCATTTGTTTGGTGTGTTTGAAGCGTTAAATGACCCCGTGTTTTTCTGTCGTGCCTATTTGGATTCGGGAGTGGTCACCTGGCCGGGAAACATCGATATTGCGCCCGATGCGATGTACCGGGAAATCAAGATACATGGGCAGTGGGTGTTGCGTTGAGTGAGATTTTGGAAAATAAATTGACAGCCTTGTTGACCTGATTGCGCGCCGTGGAATAACTGAGTCGAACCTAACTTAAATGAACAGATTGATTAATAATCGCGGTTTCACGTTGATCGAGTTGATCCTGACAATGATCATCGTCGGTATCATGGCGGTGTTTGTCGCCCCGCGCTTTTTTGACGCCAGTATATTCAAATCGCGCGGCTTTGCAGATCAAGTCAAGGCATCGTTGCGCTATGCGCAGAAGGTGGCCATCGCGCAAAATCGCACCGTGTGCGCGGTATTTACTGTTAACAGCGTAACGCTGAGCATAGGTGCGACGGCGGCTTGCGGCACGCCATTGCAATCGCCCACGGGGGCGGCGAGCTATGTAATCACCGCACCATCGGGCGTTGCCTTTGCGCCCCAGCCAGCTAACTTCAATTTCAATGCCTTTGGCCGCACCAGTGTCGCCATCGCTGGTGCAGTAGACTCAACCACGATCACTGTCGAGGTGGGAACCGGTTATGTACACTAAAATGTCATTGATGGAACTACTAGCCATTCGACTAAGCCCACAAGCGGGCAAGTCGCTGGTTATCCCGCGCAGGCGGGAATCCAATAATAAAATGAATCTGCGAAGCGGACACTGCCGGAATCTCGTCTCGCTTCGCGAGAGTTTTTCAAATAACTGGATTCCCGCCTGCGCGGGAATGACGAATAATGCAAATCTTCTTTGTGGGCGTGCAGCATGAATATGTTTGACCTGCTCAAGCTGCTGGCGGACGCAAAAGTCGAGTTCGTGCTGGTGGGTGGGCTTGCGGTAGCGTTGCAGGGTTATCAGCGCGCCACCCTGGATGTAGATGTCGTGCTGGCAATGGATGCGGAAAATGTACAGCGTTTTTTAATCGTTGCCAAAATAGCGGGGCTGCGCCCGACGATGCCCGTTCCACTTGAATCTCTGGCGCAGCCTGAATTGATTGAACAATGGTATCAGGAAAAAGGCATGCTGGCATTCAGTGTGCGAGGGGCGGAAACGGTAGCGGCTGTGCTGGATATTTTGGTCAGGCCCGTCGTTCCATTTTCTGATTTACGGCGCGATGCAACGCTTGTTGAGGTAGGTGCGATCAGCATACCCGTAGCGTCGATAGCGCATTTGATTGCGTTGAAAACGGATACAGGCCGCAGCAAGGATTTAATCGATATTGAAGAGCTGCGCAAAATTCAGGAGCACAAATGAATACAGCAGAACAAAACTATCGCTTGCTGCAAGAGATTGACGCCAATCGCAGCTTTATGCTGATGGCTTATCAGCAGAATCCGAAATTGCTGGAACATGCCGAGGTGCGAATCAAGCAGATGTTTGAAGAGCCGGCATGTCGCCAGAATTTTTCAAATAGCTGGATTCCCGGCTGCGCGGGAAGGACGAGGCAGCGCGGTGCGAGTCTGATCGAGTTGATCATGTTCATCGTGATTGTCAGTACGGCGCTGGCGGGAATTCTGCTGGTTATGGATACCACCACCAAAGGCAGTGCCGATCCGCTGATTCGAAAGCAGGCAATCGCCGCCGCTTATTCGCTGCTGGAGGAGGTCGAATTGCAGGATTTTTTCCCCGTTTCTGGCGTGACGCCCGCTTGCACTGCGCTTCCACCGAATTGTAATGTACTGGTGCTGCAGGCGGATCGTGCAAGTGTATATCACACGGTCAGCGATTACGACGGTTTTGCCACGACGGGTATTTTTTCGCTGGCTGACGCGGCATCCGCATCGGCCGTGTTGGCGAATTATGACGCAGTCGTTGCCATTAGCGGCGTCCCGCTGGGGAGCGCTCTGGGAAGTATTGCGGCGGGTAGTGCGGTGCAGATCGATGTGACGGTGACCAATACGGATAATGGTGAAGCGATCACCGCAACCGGTTACAGGACGGCGTACTGATGAATAAAGTCACGGTATTCAGTTTGCAGTTCCCCGTTCCCGGGCTTGCCGCCAACCCTCCAAGGCAAGCTTCGAATCGTAAGCACAAATCAGACGGATTCACACTGATCGAGATGATTATGGTGATCGTGATCACCGGCATCATAGGCGGTATGGTTGCAGTGTTCCTCAAGGCGCCGATTCAGCAATACATGGATGTGTCGCGGCGCGCAGAACTGACCGATATTGCCGATACGGCGTTGTACCATCTGGCGGGAGATATCAGCACAGCAGTACCAAACAGTGCACGCGTTGCTGTCTGCAGCGGTACGCCGTGCGTCGAATTTCTGCCGACCAAGGATGGCGGTCGCTATCGAGCTGATGCGACCGGAGGTACGGGGTTGTGTGCGGCAGTTACGGGCAATACTGGTGGAGATGCGCTGAATTTCGCTGCTGCAGACACTTGTTTTGAAATTATCGGACAGCCGATTGTGTTTGTTGCAGGTGACTATATTGTCGTCGGCAGTACTCAGTCGGATGGCAATCCGCCTTATGAAATCGCTTCTTCCGGTGTGTTGCGTGCCTATGCCGGCGCGCAAGGTGCACCGCAACTCAAGGTAACTTTCACCGCAACGCAATTTCCGGCATTTGCTCAACTGGAATCGCAGCGCTTCGATGTGGTGGATGGTGCGCAGCGGGCGGTGACTTATGCCTGTGAAGGTGCTTTGGGTACGCTCGATGCCAAGGGTAATGGGCAGGCGAGTCTGGTGAAGCATTGGTCTTACGGGTTTAATGTCGCGCAACTGCCCCCCGCAGGCCTTGGTGGTTCCAGGGCTATTCTCGCTAACAATGTCAGCGATTGTGCCATCGAATACGCGGTTGAAAATCAGCGGATGGGCTTGCTGGGGGTGCGCCTGACGCTGACCCGCGGCGGCGAGAGTGTCAGCCTGTATCAGGAAATTCATGTGAACAACTCGCCGTAAAAAGACCAGTTTTCCGTTGCCGGTTTACAGTTAACCGTAAACCGTAAACCGTAAACTTTTTATAAGGTTCTGAATGACCACCTTTAAAAGCTTTGAGGAAATCGAAGCGTGGCAGAAAGCCAGGCTGCTTGTTCGTGAGATTTATGCCATTTCAAATATGGCATCTTTTTCGAAAGATTTTGCGTTAGGCGACCAGATACGCAGAGCAGGTTTTTTAATTATGCCGAATATCGCGGAAGGGTTCGGGCGGGATGGAGCGCGAGAATTTGTGCAGTTTCTTGCAATAGCAAAAGGTTCCGTTAATGAAATTAAAGCGCAACTTTACGTGGCAATTGATCAGGGCTATATCAGTCAGCAGGATTTTGACAGAATGTACGTGGTAGCAGGCGAAATAGGTGGAATGATCGGCGGTTTGATGCGTTACCTTCAACAATCTGAAATTAAAGGGAGTAAGTTTAGGTGAACCCCCAACCAGTAACTGCAAACCGTAAACCGCAAACTGGCTTTTCCCTGATTACCGCGATCTTCCTGCTGGTGGTGATCGCGGCACTGGGTACTTTTGCCGTGACAATGTCCACGACGCAACACCAGAGCCAGACGATGGATGTGATGGGTGCGCGAGGCTATCAGGCGGCTTTGGCGGGAGTCGAGTGGGCGGCCTTTCAGGTGGCAAGCAGTCCTGCCAGTGCGGTATCTGCCGCGCCATGCGCTACTGTTTTTCCGCTGAACACACTGTCGGGTGATCTTGCGTCGTTTACAGTGACGGTCAATTGCAGCGCGACTTCAGCGGTGGAAGGGGGCAGTACAACCTGGGCGTATTCGGTCTCGGCGGTCGCACAAACAGCCGGTGCTGCGGGGGATGTGAATTACGTGGAGCAGGTGGCGACGGCGAAGATGGCCAGATAGCGGCGAGGGCGTCGGGCTTTCAGGATAAAATGGCGGTACAGGCATTCGGACAGGCAGTCAGGAAAAAATTACATGAAATCAATACACAATATTTGCGAAGCACACACATTCGGACAGAGCTGCACGCCGCGCCGTCCCATCGGCAGATCCGTAAAGTTGTTTGTTTGTTTGTTGGCATTGATTGGTATGGCTGCATGGGGCGGGAATGTGATGGCCGCAACAAGAACTTCGACAGCGGCAGGCGGCCTCTGGGCTGCCGCGACTACCTGGGTCGGGGGTGTTGTTCCTGCCAACAACGACAGCGTCATCATAGCGACAACCGGTGCTGGTGCGGTGACGCTTGGAGCTAACCCCGCTACTATGGTTGCGATAACCGTCAATGCGGGCAGCAACCTTAACCTGGCGAATTTCAGAATCCGCCCGTCTGGCGCGATCAGCATATCGGGAACACTGAATGTCGGCACGAATACCGGGAATCGCTTCACTGGTATGGTGACAGTCAATGCCGGCGGGGTGTGGACTAACACGACCACCGCAGTTAATTTTCGCGGCGGGCTGACCAATAACGGCACTTTTACTGCCGGAACGGGGATTCAGAGTTTTACCACCGTAGCTCAGACGATAGGCGGTGCGAGCCCGATCAGCATTCCCAATTTGACCGCATCGGGCATTGCACTCACCAATAACGGCAATCTGACGGTGTCGACAGCCCTGGCGGGAAACGGCAGTTTGATCAATAGCGCGACCGGAACGTTGGATATTGGCGGCACCTCAGCCATTACGACGCTGACCGCGAACGCAGTCGGCAACACGGTCAATTTCACCGGTGCGGCGCAAACTGTAAAGGCAACGGCCTATTACAATCTTGGTCTGGGCGGTAGTGGGGTTAAGACACTCACTGGTGTAAGCTCAGTGACGGGGAGTCTGACCATGAGCGGTACAGCCACGGCCACTCTGGCTTCAGCGATGACGGTGGGTGGAAATTTCACCATAGGGGCTGGCAATACATTTAGCAATGGCGCGCTGGCGCTGAATGTGGCGGGCAACTTTACGCAAGGTGGCACCTTCACGGCCGGAACCGGCATCGTGACGCTCAATGGCGCGGGTGCGCAAATCATCAGCGGTACGCTGCCGCCGGCCATGAAGCTGACAGACAACAATGCTGGCGGACTCACCCTGACGCAGAACGAGACGCTGACCACGGCGATCGTCGGCGCGGTGACGCTGACCTCCACATGCCCTGCCAATTACACGCTGACTCACGGTGCGACGGTCTTGACTAGTTGTGCCGCACCGCCGACGATCGTATCGATTAATACCGCGAGCGTGAATCCGTCCACGCCGGGTGCGGCCGTTGTCTGGACGGTGGTGTTCAGCAAAGCGTTGACGACCGGGCCGACTGCCGCGAATTTCGGTTTTGTACAAACGGGTACGGTGAGCGGTGCTGCGATCACGTCGGTGACGGGTAGCGGCGCGACCTGGACGGTCAATGCCAATACCGGAACCGGAACAGGAAGTCTGGGTCTGAATCTGCTCAATGTGACGGGAATTGTGCCAGCCATGGCTGCCGCCACCTTTACCGGGCAGGTTTACAACATTAACCCGCCGTTGATTTGTGCGACGGATAGTTTTACCGGGGCCAATAATGCGGCACCAAACAGCATCAATTGGGGCGTACAGAAGGTGAATGGCACCTTCACGCCGCTGATCTTCGGCAACCGGTTGCGCATCACAGATATTTCGAACAATTCCTCCACGCGCGTGACCAATAAGAATATTTTTCCGTTCGGCAATAACATCGTGGTTGCCGAATTCGATTACTGGGCTTATGGCGGGACGGTGCCCGGTGCAGACGGGATCGCCATTACTTTTTCCGATCCCAATATGCCGACCACCGGCGCGAATAATCCGCCTACGGCGGGTGGTTTTGGCGGCTCGCTGGGCTATGCGAACCGTGATACGGCCGGAGCATGTAATGTCGCGGGTTTTACCGGAGGCTGGATCGGGGTCGGGATCGATGAGTGGGGTAACTATTCAAACCCGACCGAATGCCGCAATGGCGGGCCGGGATTCCTCGCCAATACCGTGGTGATTCGTGGTTCCGGCATTGGCGCTACCTCGCCCAGCGTCAATAATTACGCCTATTTGACAGGAACGG
This sequence comes from Burkholderiales bacterium, assembly GCA_038205615.1. GTDB lineage: Bacteria > Pseudomonadota > Gammaproteobacteria > Burkholderiales > Gallionellaceae > Gallionella. The sequence continues at coordinate 29,229 of JBBRBS010000010.1, forward strand.
CGGCGCTGGGGGCTAATGGCGTGGCGCTCGGCACGACTACTACGGCCTACCGTTATCGGATCACGCTCGATTCAAAGACCGACCTGGCCAAGGTGATGGTCAAGGTCGAGCAGGACAAGACGGGTACGGGCGCAAGCTATGTGACCTTATTAAATTATGACCTGATGCCGCAGATCGCGGCGGGCAAGCAGACGCCGTTGCCTTCCCAGCTGCAATTCACGTTTACCGGCTCGACGGGCGGTTCGACCAACTATCACGAAGTGGATAACGTCTCCATTTGCGCCGCATCGCTGGTCAGTGCGCTCAACCACGTTAAAGTCATCGCGTCATCCGCCGGGATGGCTTTGACTCCCGTTGCGGTCACCCTGACGCCGCATGATGCGGCGCACGGCGTTGTGAGCAATGCCGGTTCAATCAGTCTGTCGACCAGCACCGGTCTGGGAACCTGGACGATAGGCGGTGGTACGGGGACTCTGACGCCGGGTGCTGCGAACAGCGGACTGGCAACTTATATTTTTGGTGCAGGAGAAACCAGCGCGACGCTGGGCTTTACTTATCAGACGGCAGGGGCCGTGACGCTTAACGTGGCTAACGCCGCAGGGGCGGACTTGTTGCAGAATACGCCGGCAGCGGAAAAAGCGAACACAATCAACTTCACGGTGCTAGGCTATGTGTTCACCAATAGCGCATGCGTTGATGGCAAGGCCTTCGGTGCGGTTGGCCAAACCTGTACGGTGCTAAACTGGCCTACGCAAGTTGCCGGGCAGAATTCGGCAAACGTCTACATTACCGCGCTCAATGGCAGCAGCGTGCCAACCAGGCTGAGCGCTAATGCAACGAATGTCAGCATGCAATATGGTCTGTCCTGCATCGATCCGATAGCGAATGCCGGAAAGGTGCCGACGTTCACCGCAACGGCGAATATTTTTCCGGTCTGTCAGGGCGGTGGTGCAGTGCCTGCCAGCTGGACTCCGGCGGCGAATATCTCTTTCCCGGCCAGTGTTCCTTCTGCAGGACCATTCATCTTTAACTATCCCGATGTGGGTATGGTTGAGTTGTGGATGCGCAACAGTGCAACCACAACGAAAACCGGCTCTAGCGGTGCGTTCGTGGTCAAGCCGGGCGGCTTCGTGTTATCCGCAATCAAGCGCAGCAGCGACGGATTCCTGAATCCGTCAGCGGGGAATGCAGCCGGTGCAAAATTCGTCAAGGCAGATGAAATGTTCAGTGTGACCGTGACCGCCACGACCTGCCGGACAGCTTCTGCGACTTGTACCGTTGCGGGTGCGGCGACACCCAACTTCGGCCATGAAGTCGTGCCCGAGAGCGTGGTGCTGACACCGAACAACGTGATCGCGACCATGGTGCCGCCACCGGCCCTTTCCGGTGGGTTCGGTTCGTTTGTAAACGGGGTGGCGACAGGAACTGCATTTATCTGGGATGAAGTGGGAATCATCACATTGACACCCAGCGTGGCAGGTGCGAGTTACCTGACCGCAGGAGATATAACAGGCACCGTCAGCGGAAACATTGGGCGCTTCTATCCGGATCATTTCGAAACCGCAATCGTCGCGTTGGCGACGGCACCGCTGCCTTGCCCGACCGGGTTGACCTGCCCTGCCATGTACAACGGTTTTGTCTATTCCGGACAGCCCTTCGCCATGGTTGTGACCGCAAAGAGCGGCACCACCGGAACAACACTAAATTACAATACGACGACCGGATTTGCTAAACCTGTTGCGCTTTCTGTCTGGGGTGCGCTCGGCACAACATCCCCTGCAACCGGCGCAGGTTCGTTGGCTGTCGGAAGTGTGACGGCATTTGACTTGACCGGATCTGTCACTGAGCTTGCGGAAGCCTATGCGTTCACGACCTTGCCAACGCTACCATCCGATATTTATATCCGTGCGCAGGATTCCGATGGCGTGACTTCATTGCGAGCAATCAATCCGGCCACGACTTCGGTCGAGGGCGGTTTGAAAGTGGTCAGCGGCCGAGTCAAGATTGCCAATGCCTATGGCTCGGAGTTGCTGCCGATGACGCTGCCGGCGATGGTGCAATACTACTCATCTGCCGGATGGGTTGGCAGTAGCACAGATAACTTGACGCCCTTTTCGACGGCATCAATCGTGCCGACTATTGTGAAAGGCCCGCTGGCGGCCGGCAATCTTGCTGCGACAGTTGTCGCTGATGCCTGTGCTGATACGGCATTTTGCGGCGGGTTCAAACGATTTACGTTGACGAATTCAGGTAACGCGGGCGGGAGCGCGAGTATCTGTTTGAATCTGCCGGCTTATTTGCAGGGAATTCCTGCTTGTGCTGCCGGCACGCCGGGGCCGAATTCGGGGCTTGCCACTTTCGGCGTATATCTTGGTAATCCTGTGTTCATCTATCGCGGTCGCCACGGTCGCTGAGTCTGTGCGACTTCTTCCTCTTGCGGGGGGGGGGGGGCACCACCCCCATTCAC
>JBBRBS010000011.1:0-30769 GCA_038205615.1 Burkholderiales bacterium
CGGGTCCCGCGGGCCCCGCGCTGTCTTTTCTGCATGGTCCCCCAAACCACCCACATTTCCCCCCGGGACGCCGTCTGAACGCTGAACATCCGATTGAAGTGGTCGGCGGCCAGTTGCGCGCGATGATGCCATGGATCGGCAAAAACAAGCTGGTCGATCAGTCGAAGAACTAAAGACCGTTGCTAGACGTTAGTCGCTAGTTGCTGGTTAAACAGCCAGCTTGTGATTAATGGCTAATGATTCAAAATAGTCGCTAGACGTGAATTGAGAGTAAAGGTCCGACCTTGCTTGCAATTAACGGCTAGCGATTTTTATTTACGACGAACAAAGCCGCCATCCTAATTTTTTCATCGTATGTGAAGGCTTACGCTGGCAGAATCAACACAAAACAGGTAATCTTCCGCTATGGATGAATTTAATATACGCAAGCCGATGAATTTACGCAGACGTGGTATCTATCTGTTACCCAATCTGTTTACCACGGGTGCGCTGTTCGCGGGTTTCTACGCGATCGTGCAATCGATGAACGGTAGATTCGAGTATGCAGCGGTGGCGATTTTTGTCGCGATGGTGCTGGACGGACTGGATGGTCGCGTGGCGCGCATGACGCATACGCAAAGTGAATTCGGTGCGGAATACGACAGCTTGTCCGATATGGTTTCATTTGGCGTTGCGCCGTCTCTGGTGATGTACGAATGGGCATTGAAGGGAATGGGAAAATGGGGCTGGTTCGCCGCCTTTATCTATTGTGTCGCCACCGCATTGCGTCTGGCACGATTTAATACCAACATCGACGTGGTCGATAAGAATTATTTTCAGGGTTTACCCAGTCCTGCGGCGGCGGCCCTGGTTGCGGGTTTCGTATGGGTGATGCTCGATTATGGATACAGCGGTGAATCGCTGCGCTGGTATGCTGCAGCCCTGACGATCTTCGCTGGCCTGAGTATGGTCAGTAATCTGCCCTTCTACAGCTTCAAAACGATCAACATGCGCAAGAGTGTGCCATTCCTGGTGATCTTTCTCGCCGCGATGTTTTTTCTGCTTATTTTTAGTTATCCGCCGGGCGTGTTGTTTGGCCTGTTTTTGGCCTATGCAATGTCAGGCTTTGTGATGTGGTTCATACGGCGACGCAGCAAGCCCATTGCGTGAGCCGTCAAAACTCGCTATATTTATGCCATGCACTTTTCACGCCAAATCTCCCAGCTTCATTCCACGTCCAGCCTGCTGGCTGCATTGCTGCTGCGCGGCGCGCGCTAATCCTATACCCGAAATCTGAAGTATCAAACGCGCTAACCTCAAGAGGTTGCGCTGGTTAATCTATTCCATCAGGAGTTCAGCATGACAGACAAATTAATTATATTCGATACCACGTTGCGCGATGGCGAGCAAAGCCCGGGGGCTGCGATGACCCGAGAAAAAAAGCTGCGTATCGCCCGTCAGCTCGAAAAATTGGGTGTGGATGTGATCGAGGCGGGATTTGCCGCTGCCAGCCCGGGCGATTTTGAGGCCGTCAAAGCGGTTGCCGAAACCGTCAAGGATTCAACGGTGTGTTCGCTGGCGCGTGCCAGCGAGAATGACGTACGCCGTGCAGGGGAGGCGATTGCGCCCGCCAAGTCCGGTCGTATCCATACCTTTATCGCCACCAGCCCGATACATATGCAGCACAAGTTGCGCATGAATGAAGATCAGGTGGTTGAACGTGCGGTGAATGCGGTGAAATGGGCGCTCGAATATACCGACGATGTCGAGTTTTCCGCCGAAGATGCAGTGCGATCCGACATGGATTTTCTGGTGCGTGTGTTCGACGCGGTGATACAGGCTGGAGCGAAAACGCTTAACGTACCGGATACGGTCGGCTATTCGATTCCTGCTGCATGGGGAGAGCGCATCAAGGAACTGATACAGCGCGTGCCGAATTCTGACAAGGTGATCTGGTCGACGCATTGTCACAACGATCTGGGGCTGGCGGTGGCCAACTCCTTGTCTGCGGTGATGAACGGTGCGCGTCAGGTCGAATGCACGATCAACGGCCTGGGCGAGCGCGCCGGCAATGCATCGCTTGAAGAAATCGTCATGGCGGTGAAAACCCGGCGCGATGTGTTCAATCTCGACACGCGCATCGACACCACACAGATTGTTGCAACCTCCAAGCTGGTGTCCAGCATCACGGGCTACCCGGTGCAGCCGAACAAGGCGATCGTCGGTGCGAACGCGTTTGCCCATGAATCCGGCATTCATCAGGATGGCGTGTTGAAGCATCGCGAAACCTACGAGATCATGCGCGCCGAAGATGTGGGCTGGAACGCTAACAAGCTGACGCTGGGTAAACTCTCGGGTCGCAATGCCTTGCGCTCGCGTTTCACCGCGTTACACATTGAGTTCGCATCAGATGAAGCGTTCAATGCAGCGTTCGCCCGCTTCAAGGAGCTGGCCGATCGCAAGCATGAAATTTTCGACGAGGACTTGCAGGCTCTGGTCAGCGATGAAGCCATTGCGCAGGTCGATGAGCATTACCGCCTGACTTCGTTGCGTGCGCATTGCGAAACCGGCATTTTGCCGGTGGCTCGCGTTGTGATGAACATAGGTACCGAGTCTCACGAGGCAGAGATGCATGGCGGCGGTCCGGTTGATGCAACCTTCAAGGCGATTGAGAAAATAGTGCATAGTGGCACCGAGTTGCAGCTGTATTCGGTGAACAACATCACCAGCGGTACAGATGCCCAGGGTGAGGTGACCGTGCGTCTGGCCAAGGGCGGACGTATCGTCAACGGGCAGGGCGCGGATACCGATATCGTGGTGGCATCCGCGAAGGCTTATCTGAATGCGCTGAACAAGTTGCACGGCAATTCTGAGCGAGCCCACCCGCAGGTTTGAACTTTTTGGCATGTAGCTGTCTGACGAAGCGACGTGCTTAAAGGTACGTCGCTTTTTTATATCACCGGAGATTATCTTGAAAAAACTGCTGCTGGGTTCCGTTATTCTGTTTGCGACAATCGGTTCGAGCTGGGCTTGTACGCTGAAACCCAATACCAACTGTTACCAGGCATCGTTGTCAGGCGAGAAAATGGATCAGCTGGATCTGCACGGCATCTTGTTGGGCGGCGCGAATATGAGCAAAGCGAATTTGAGCAAGTCCAATTTGACGCGTGCGAATCTTAACGAGGCGAAATTGCAGGGTGCGAATCTGACCGGCACGGATTTGAGTTATGCGACGTTGTTCTTTGCAAATCTGACCGGAGCCAATCTGACCGGCACGAATTTTTCCAACGCCGGCCTCAAGGGCGTGAATTTTTCTGAAGCCAATCTGACCGACACCAATTTTTCCGGTGCCAAGCTTGAAGAAGCGACTTTTACCAAGGCCATTTTTTGCCGCACATTGATGCCCAACGGTATGACGAACAGTGCAAATTGTCCGGCGGAGAAGGCGGGCGTTACGGGGCAGGTGGGGGATGCGCAAACGGTCAATGGTTGCGTAATTGCACCGCGCAGCGTCTGTCTGAATGCCGCATTGGCAGAAGCGAATTTGGGTTCTGCTAACTTGTCTGGCGCACAGCTTTACATGGCTAATCTGGCACAGGCCAATCTGTTTAAGGCCAATCTTAGTCGTGCGAATCTGACTGAAGCGAATCTGGCGCGCGCCAATCTCACACGAGCTAATTTGTCGCAGGCTAACTTGACGGATGCCAATCTGAGCAAGGCCATATTGCGCGGCGCTCAGCTGGGCCGAGCCAATCTGAACGGTGCCGTGATGTTGAACGTTGATCTGACGGATGCCGATTTGTCCGGTGCAAATATCAGCGAAGCGGCTTTGGCAGGTGCGACTTTTTGCAATACCACAATGCCGGATAGCCGCGTGAATAACAGCAGTTGTGTTGTTGAGAAAATTGCTGAACCGGTCAAAGTTGAAGTTGCGCCGATACCTGCTGTCGTTCATGAGCCGGCTGTACCTGCAAAGCGCAAAGCGCCAAGCAAAAAATAAATAAGTTGTAGAAGCAATAAAAAAGGCACGTTTAACGTGCCTTTTTTATTGCTTCGTGATTATCAGTCTCGCCGACCCGTAAGGAAGGGCCGGCGCAGTCTGACGGATGTGGGATTAACCGCTGTTGCGCAAACCCGTCGCGATGCCGTTGATGGTCAGGTGAATCGCGCGTTTTACCAGCTCGTCGTTGTTGCCGGCACGGTGATGCTCAAGCAGGGCAACTTGCAGGTGATTGAGCGGGTCGATGTAAGGCGTGCGGGTCAGCAGGCTGCGTGAGAATGCCGGGTTGTCCTGCAACAGTGCGTTGTTGCCGGTCACGTCCAGCAGCAATTTAACGGTGTCTTCCCATTCGCTGTGAATCGCGCCGAATATCCGCTCGCGCATCTCCACGTCCTCGACAAGGGCAGCATAGCGCGAGGCGATGCCCATATCGGTCTTGGATAGCACCATGTCCATGTTGGACATTAGTCCGCGGAAGAACGGCCAGGTCTGGTACATGGCTTGCAGTTGTGCCAGTCCTGCGTCGCCCTCGCGCTCAATGAATTGTTTCACCGCGCTGCCAAAACCCAGCCAGCCCGGTAGCAATGTGCGATTCAAGCCCCAGCTGAAGACCCAGGGAATGGCGCGCAAATCTTCGATGCGATCCGACGCTTTGCGGGCAGACGGGCGACTACCGATGTTGAGTTCGGCAATTTCGCGGATCGGTGTGGCAGTGAAAAAGTATTCGGTGAAGCCAGGCGTTTCATAAACCAGCTTGCGGTACGCCGCGAATGCGTCCAGGCTTAATGCCTCCATGATGCGGTGAAATTCCGGCATCGAACTGTCAGCGCCGTGATGGTGCAACAGCGTCGCTTCCATCGTTGCGGCAATCAGTGTTTCCAGATTGCGCTGGCCGATCTCGGGGTTGGAGTATTTGCTGGAAATCACTTCACCTTGTTCGGTGATGCGAATCTGCCCGTTCACACTGCCCGGTGGCTGTGCCAGAATCGCTTCGTAACTCGGGCCGCCGCCACGACCGACTGTGCCGCCGCGACCGTGGAACAAACGCAGTTCAACGCCGTATTTAGCAAATACTTTGACCAGCTCCAGCTCGGCTTTGTACAGCTCCCAGTTGGCCGTAATGTAACCGCCGTCCTTGTTGCTGTCGGAATAGCCCAGCATAACTTCCTGGGTGTTGCCGCGTTTTGCAAGCAGCTGACGGTAATAGGGAATGGCGAACAGCTCATCCATGATCGGCCCGCAACTGCGCAGATCTTCGATGGTTTCGAACAGGGGGATGATGTTGATATGCAGTGCATCCGCACCTTCGAGCAGATTGACCTGTTGCAGCATCAGGGCCAGTTCCAGCATGTCGCTGACGGCATCCGCCTTGGAGATGATGTGGTTGGGCAATGCCGCGCGGCCAAAGCGCCGGTGTATATCTGCGGCGGCCTGCATGATGCGCAATTCGCTTTGCGCCACGTCAGAATACTGGTCGAGTTCGATCATCAGCGGACGGGCTTCTTGCAAGGTCTTCAGCAACACGACCCGGCGCGCTGCTTCATCTAGATCCACGTAATTTGTTATCGAAGTGCCGTGAGCTAACAGCTCAGATACTGTTTGTTCGTGTATTGCGCTGTGCTGGCGCATGTCCAAAGGTGCAAGATGGAAACCGAAAATCTCAGCGGTACGGCGCAGGTTGGATAATCTTCCGCGAGCCAGATACTCGGCACCGTGGCGGAGCAACGAATCAATCAGCACATCCAGATCGGCGATGAACTGATCGGGTGTGTCATAGGGCTCGGCTTGTTTGTCAACTGGCGGCAGATGCGAGATTTCGTGGCCAAGTTTGCTGGCTGTCGCAGACAGGCGTGAATAAATTAGAATCAGTGCGCGGCGATATGGTTCATCGAGCCGGCTGACGGCCTTGTCAGGCGAACTGTCGGACAGATGACGCAGTTCGTCGCTGATGTCAGCCAGGCGATCCGTCAGGGACAAGCGCTTGCCAAGGGTGTGCGTTTCTTTCAGGTAGTGTTCAAGTGCGACCGCAGAATGTTGCTGTACCGCGTACTGCATGACATCGTGCGTGACAAAAGGATTGCCATCACGGTCTCCGCCTATCCAGCTGCCTACTTTTAGCAGCGCGGGAATTTTGATGCCCTTGCCGAATCGTGCTTCCAGCTGTTGTTCGAGATTGGCGTAAATCTTCGGAATTTCATTGAGGAACGTGTAGCGGTAAAATTCAAGACCATTCCTGATCTCATCGCGCACATTCAGTTTTGCTGTGCGCAGCATGCGTGTCTGCCACAAAATAAGCACGAAGCGGCGCAGCGCATTTTCGTTTTCGGCTAGATCATCCGGCGTCATGTCCATCCTGTCACGGTTGGACAGCAGGCTGGAAATGATCAGGTGGCAGTCGAGGATGCTTTTGCGTTGAACTTCGGTCGGATGTGCGGTCAGTACCGGAGAAATCAGCGCGCTATCGAGGAAAGTCTGCAACGTTTCGCGACTGACCTGCTTTTCTTCGAGGCGGTCGAGGGCGCGCAGCAGGCTACCGTCCTTGGGCGGTGTGCCCGCTTTCAGGTGCGCGCGATGCCGGCGGTTATGGTGCAAATCTTCGGCGATGTTGGTCAGTTGCGAGAAGTAGCTGAAGGCGCGCACCACGGCGAGCGTCTCGCTCGGACTGAGCGCATCGAGCATCTGTTCTAACTGTTCTCCGTCGCGGGCGTCCTGGGTCTTGCGGAAACGCACAGCGGAGCGGCGTACCTTTTCGACCAGTTGAAACGTTTCTTCGCCTTCCTGTTCGCGTAATGTATCGCCGAGAATTCGGCCGAGCAGGCGCACATCCTCGCGGAAGGGCAGGTCTTTACTGGAAATGTCGGCAGGGGCTGAAAATAAGTTCATCACTTTATACACAAAAAAGCGCGGCAGCCTCCGTGTTAGAATGCACCGCGTAAACAATCACAAGGAAAAATCGATGAGTTCAGCTTCTTCAGCTTCACCCAATCCACTGGCCCGCCTGGTTATTGCATCGCGTGAAAGCGCGCTGGCCATGTGGCAAGCCGAACACATCAGGGACAGGTTGCGTGCATTATATCCGCAAACCGAAGTCAGTATCCTGGGCATGACCACACAAGGTGACCAGATTTTAGATGTCAGCCTGTCCAAGATCGGTGGCAAGGGTCTGTTCGTGAAGGAATTGGAAACGGCGCTGGAAGACGGGCGCGCTGACTTTGCCGTCCATTCGTTAAAAGATGTACCGATGGTTTTGCCGGAGGGTTTCGTGCTGGCGGCGATCGGTGAGCGTGAAGATCCACACGATGCTTTTGTTTCGAATGACTATGAAAATCTTGCCGCGTTGCCCGCAGGCTCCGTGGTAGGGACCTCCAGCCTGCGCCGCGAAAGCCAGTTGCGCGCACGCTTCCCGCATCTTGTGATCGAGCCGCTGCGTGGTAATGTGCAGACCCGTTTGCGCAAGCTGGATGAAGGCCTGTACGCGGCGATCATTCTTGCGGCAGCGGGTTTGAAACGACTGGGACTCTCCGCACGCATCCGCGCGATTATCAGCAGCGAAGACAGTCTGCCGGCCGTAGGTCAGGGTGCGCTGGGAATCGAATGCCGCGCGGATCGTCTGGACGTGATCGCAGCGCTGCAACCGTTGCATCATGCTGATACTGCAGCCTGCGTGCTGGCAGAGCGCGCGATGAGTCGTGCGCTCAATGGCAGCTGTCAGGTGCCACTAGGCGGGTTTGCCGAAGTGCAAAACGGTCAGTTGCGCATGCGCGGTTTTGTCGCAAGCCCTGATGGGCAGCGTGTGATGCGCGCCGAATCGGTGGGCGATATCGCCAGTCCTGAAGCGCTGGGCCGTCAAATCGCCGATGCGTTGCTCGCGCAAGGTGCTGGTGAAATTTTAGCCGCACTCAATGGCTAAACTGCCGCTCGCCGGACTGAAAATCCTGGTCACGCGTCCTCGTTATCAGGCAGATCGACTGGCTCAAGGAATTGAGCAGGCGGGTGGGGTGTCATTGCTGTTTCCGTTGCTGGAAATTGCACCGTTACAAGATACTCAGGTTCTCGAAGAGCAGCTCTCCCATCTTGAGCTGGCCGATCTTGCCATCTTCATCAGTCCGAATGCGGTGCAATATGGCATGGCAGCAATACGGGCCCGGGGGATATTGCCGGCCAAAGTGGCTACGGTTGGGCTGGGCAGCGCGAAAGCATTGCGTGAACTGGGTGTTGCAGACGTGATCGTGCCGGAAGGGCAATTCGACAGCGAGGGATTGTTAGCGCAACTGCAAAATGTCGATGGATGGCGCGTGATGATTTTTCGCGGTGATGGCGGGCGCGAGCTGTTGGGCGATACGTTAAAAGCGAGAGGTGCGATTGTCGAGTATGTGACCTGTTACTTACGCCGCAAGCCGCAGCAGACAGGCGGTGAATTGTTGGCGATGACGCCGGATGCGATCACAATTACAAGCAGCGAGGCGCTTAGTTATTTGTGGCAGATCCTGGACGTTCAGGGCCAAGAAAAAATGCGAGAGACGTCGTTGTTTGTGCCGCATTCACGCATCGCCGAATTGGCGAGATCACAGGGTTGGGTGGATGTGCATCTGACCGGTGCGGGGGACGACGGCTTACTGTACGGTTTGCTGGAATGGGCTGGAACTCCGGCCAAAAGGGCATTCACATGGAATATCAGGCAATAAATTGCCTATTCCTGAATGAAAGGGGCGTCCACGCAACAACGCAGCCAATGTTGCTGACTGAATGATTCAGGATGCGGGATGCAGGATTGCTTCAATTCAACAGGGAGTGCTGAATGAACGATGAACAAAACAGCGAATTGAAAGATATTGAAGTCTCGCGCAGAACTTCGTTGGCCGACCTTTTTACAAGGTTGAGCATTACCCAGCTGACGCTGGCCGTATTGGTTGTGATTTTTGTCTGGCAGTGGCTGGACGGACATCAAGCGATTGCCGACATGCGTGAAGAATTGGCGAAAAAAATTGCCGAAATGAATGGCACCGCACAGGCGAATGCGATTCTGATTGCGAAAAATCAGGATGAGGTGCGCGAAATGTCGGTCAAGGTGACGGCTCTCGAGTCTTACTATGCTCAGGCGCAGAATCAGCGCACCGCGCTGGAAGCACTGTATAACAATTTGTCGATCAGTCGTGATGAAACGGCGCTTGCGGACGTCGAGCAGCTACTCTTGATTGCAGGGCAGCAATTGCAATTGTCGGGCAATGTGAAGGCGGCGCTGATCGCAATGGAAGGCGCAGATGCCCGCTTGCAGCGCATGGAGCGACCCGCGTTCAACGGCTTGCGAAAATCAATCGGTCAGGATATAGACAAATTGCGCGCCTTGCCCCGGGTGGATGTGGCAGGGATTAGCCTTAAAATAAACAGGTTACTATCCTCCGTGGATGAGCTTCCATTGATTGATCGCCACAGGCCTTCCGAAAATGTGGCTGACAAGGTGGCGGCGTCGATAGTGAATGAAGCTGTCTGGAAAAAATTGTTGAACGCCGTCTGGCTTGAGGTCAAACAGCTGGTGCGGATCGAAAATACGGGATTGACACAGATCGTGCTGTTGCCGCCCAAACAGGAATTCTTTTTGCGTGAAAATCTGAAGATGCGCCTGGTGTCGGCCCGTCTGGCTTTACTGTCGCGCGATGAGGGAAGTTTCAGGCAGGAAATCAAGACGGCCCAGCTTTGGACGAAGCGCTATTTTGATGTCAAATCAACGGAGGGTATGCACATGCTCGATGAGCTGGGCACGCTGGCTACGTCCAGCATCGACATTGAACTGCCGGACATCGGCAGCAGTCTGCAAGCCGTGCGCAGCTACCGGCTGAGCCATGAAAAGGCGGCCGAAGTTGTCATGCCGCGCCCACAAAAGGCGTCTAAATGAAATATCTGATTTCGGTCATCGTGTTGTTTTCGGCAGCCGTAGCCCTCGGCACGCTGTTGCAAAATACCGCCTTCGTGCTGCTGGTCTATCCACCGTACCGCATCGAGGTGTCGCTGAAACTCTTCGTGGTTCTGTTTCTGCTGGTTTTTGGCTTCGGCTACTGGCTGATCCATTTGCTGCTGGCGACCACCCAACTGCCTGCTGTCGTGCAGAAGATACGGCTTGATCGCGCTAAAAACAATGCGCGCAAACTGCTGGACGTGGCGCTGAGAGCTTTTTTCGAAGGACGCTACGCCGAGGCGGAAAAGGCCGCAACAAGAGCTATCCGGCACGGGGAAAGCTCTGTCCTGTACGGAATTATTGCGGCGCGTGCGGCGCATGAACTCAAGGCCTTTGAGCGGCGCAATGCCTATCTGTCATTGGCCGAAAGCCAGTCGCAAGGCGAGTCCACGATGCGCATGCTGGTGGCCGCCAAAAACAAATTCGATCCGAATAAACCGCAGCCTTAAAGGTGCGCATTTAAAATATACTTATTAATTAGGTAGTTGCGTGTTTTAAGTGCGCTGCATTCATTGTGCGTATCAGGAAAGCAGCTGGCGGGCGCAGGCCAGTTCCTTGTCGAAAACCTCGAAAAATGTCTGAAGCGTCTCTTTGTTCAGCCACAGTTTTTTGACCGCTGAAATGTTGTACCAATCAACGACCTTGACCGTAGCAGGGTTCAGCATATTTGCCACCGTCACAATATCTGCATAGTCTGGAAGTGACAGGCCTGTGTCGCGCTGGAAGTTCTCATGCGCACTGATGACTTCAATTAATACGGGGGGGAACTCCCACGATGCTAATAATCTTTCACCGATCCTGGACCTGAATCGCCTCGACAGCGAGTCGAGCGTTGCCTCGTCCAGGTTTGATACCTGCTTCTCGGCATACAGGCATAAAGGCAGCGTGCCTATATCGTGTATCAATCCTGCCAGCATCGCCTGATCTTGATTTAAGTGCTTGTGATTTTTGGCTAAGACATAGCTGATTGCTGCCACTTCGCGACTGTGCGCCCAAAAACCGGCGATATGTTTTTTCACAACGGGATGCGTCGCGTTTGAAAGTTTGTTCATCGTCACGGTAATGACGATATTGCGCAGCAATCGATACCCTATCCTGGAAACGGCAGGCATCACACTCTCCACTTTGGTCTTGCTGCCATAGGCCGCACTGTTGGCTGTCTTTATGATCTGGGAAGCGAGCACAGGGTCGCTGGAAACGGCGATGACGATCTGGTGTGCGGAAACATTGAAATCATCCAGCATCCTTTGGATTTTCATGGCCATCTCTGGCATTGCAGGCAACGCAATCTCGTCGTTTTCGATCGCTGAAAACAACTGGTCCAGTATGGGTGAAGAGGTGGGTACATTCATAAAGCAGATAGGTGTTGGATTGGTGCTGCGTATTTGACTCTGGTTGCGGGGAGTTGGGGGTGTGCCTGATGCTGGTGGGCTGCGCCCCGCCCCGCTCTGTCGTTGAATTGTACAGTCGGGGCTGTGTCAGTCAATCAATCAGGTAATAACCGTTGGCTGTACGCGCCCGGTTCTCGCGGTCAGTTCGGATAGTTTTCCTGCGATGGCGATCAGTTCAGACAGCGCGACTTGTGCATCGAGGTGATGATTCTTGATGTCCGGATCGTAGGCTTCCAGATAGATACGCAAGGTTGCACCCTCGGTTCCAGTGCCGGACAGGCGGAACACGATGCGTGAACCGTCGGTGAAGAGGATGCGTATGCCCTGTCCTGTGCTGATACTGCCGTCGATCGGGTCGGTATAGCTGAAGTCGTCGCAACAATCCACGGTGTAGCTGCCGAACTTTTGTCCCGGCAATGATCCGAAGCTGTCTTTCAGATGCGTCATCACACCGTTGGCAGCTTCGCTAGGGATGGCTTCAAAATCGTGGCGCGAATAGACGTTACGCCCGAAATGCGCCCAATGTTCGCGGGTTATCGTCTCAACGGACTGATTGCGGCAGGCGACGATATTGAGCCAGAACAGCACCGCCCACAGACCGTCTTTTTCGCGGATGTGAGATGAGCCGGTGCCGAAACTCTCTTCGCCACACAGCGTGACTTTGCCCGCATCCATCAGGTTGCCGAAAAATTTCCAGCCGGTTGGCGTCTCATAACAGGGAATACCGAGTGCTTTTGCGACGCGATCTACCGCCGCACTGGTCGGCATTGAGCGTGCTACACCCGCCAGGCCATCGCTGTAGCCGGGAACGAGACGAGCGTTGGCGGTCAGGATAGCCAGGCTGTCGGACGGGTTTACGAAGAAGTGGCGTCCCAGAATCATGTTGCGGTCGCCATCGCCATCCGAGGCCGCACCGAAATTCGGCGCATTGTCGCCATAGAGTATCCCGACCAGTTCGTGTGCGTAGGTCAGATTTGGATCGGGATGGCCGTTGCCAAAATCGGGCAGCGGCACGCAATTCATGATGCTGTCCTCCGGCGCGCCCAGACGATTGATAAATAGTTCGCGCGCGTAGGGGCCATTGACGGCGTGCATTGCATCAAATTTGATGCGGAATCCTGCCGCTAACAGTTTTCTGATCGCCGAAAAATCAAACAGCGATTCCATCAACTCTGCATAGTCGCTGACCGGATCGATCACCGAGACGGTCATGTCGCCGATTGTGTAATCGCCGACGCAGTCCAGCGCCACGTCCGGCGCGTCGCTGATGCGGTATTGCGTGATTTTGCGGCTCAGGTCAAAAATGGCTTCGGTGATTTTTTCCGGTGCAGGGCCGCCGTTGGCGGTGTTGTACTTGATGCCGAAATCACCGTCCGGGCCGCCGGGGTTATGACTGGCGGACAGGATGATGCCCCCGAAGGTCGCATATTTGCGTATCACACAGGAGGCGGCGGGAGTGGACAGTATGCCGTTCTGACCTACCAGCACGCGGCCAAAGCCATTGGCCGCAGCCATCTTGAGGATGATCTGGATCGCATCAAGGTTGTAATAACGTCCGTCACCGCCCAGCACTAGCGTAGCCCCTGCAGGCGGGGAAATGCTGTCGAATATGGCTTGTACGAAATTTTCCAGATAATGCGGTTGCTGGAAGGTGGGGACACGCTTTCGCAGACCCGATGTTCCCGGTTTCTGGTCATTGAACGGGGTGGTGGCAATGGTTAAAGCGCTTGCAGTTGATGATCCCATTTTTTCCGGCATTTCATTGCTCCCGATGGTTTTGTAATTATTAGCAATCTTACACCGGCTTCACGATAAAGTGATGAATCCGGGGGCGGGTGAATAGATCACTTCCCCTAAAATCACAATTTCCTGCAATAATTACGTACAAATAAATTTGGGAGTTAAAATAAAAAATGATGAGTCAAGACGATTTGAAGCGTGCGGTGGCAAAGGCTGCGATTGAATATGTGCCGGCTGATTGCATCGTGGGTGTGGGTACAGGTTCAACAGCCAATTTCTTCATCGATGAGTTGGCTAAGATCAAGCATAAGATTCGCGGTGCGGTGGCAAGCTCGGAAGCCTCGGCAAAACGTTTGCAGGGTCACGGCATCGAGGTGTTATCGCTCAATGATGCAGGTGCGCTGGAGGTGTATGTGGACGGCGCAGATGAAATCACCCCTCATATTCATATGGTTAAGGGTGGCGGCGGCGCGCTGACGCGCGAGAAAATTGTCGCGGGTGCAAGCCGTAAATTCATCTGCCTGTGCGATGCCAGCAAGCTGGTGGATGTGCTGGGCAAATTCCCGTTGCCGATTGAGGTGATTCCGATGGCACGCAGTTCCGTGGCGCGGCAGCTGGCCGTCCTTGGCGGTCAGCCGATGTTGCGCGAGGGCTTTATCACCGATAACGGCAACCTTATTATCGACGTGCATGGTCTGAAAATTATCAATCCGGTCGAACTCGAATCGACTCTGGATCATATTGCAGGTGTGGTGACCAACGGCTTGTTTGCGCGCCGGTCGGCCGATGTGCTGCTGCTAGGCACGCCGGATGGCGTCAAAACGATGACGGCCTAAATAGTCGTTGCGTTGTCATCTGTCGTTCATATTCGTCTAATAGAATATACTGTTTACCATACACAAAATGAGGCTATGCCATGATCAGCAGTGAACACACCTCCAAGCAATTCGACGTCGAGCTTGAAGCGATACGCGCCTACGTGTTGCAGATGGGGGGGCTGGTGGAAAGCCAGATCAAGAGCGCTATCGTCTCCCTGGTGGACGGCGATGTTGCGTTGATGAACCGCGTGATCGAGGATGATCATCGCGTCAATGCGATGGAAGTCAAGATAGACGAAGCCTGTTCTCAGGTGATCGCGCGCCGCCAGCCGACAGCCAGCGATTTGCGTCTGGTGATGATGGTCGTCAAGACGATTACCGATCTCGAGCGCATTGGCGATGAGGCCGAAAAAATCGCCCGTATGGCCAAGATGCTGTCGCAAAAACACGGGCTGGCCATTCCTCGTTATAACGAAGTCAAGCATGCTTCCGAGCTCGCCGTAGATATGCTGCGCAAGTCTCTGGATGCGTTTGCGCGTCTGGATGTTCAGATGGCGGCAGAAGTGGTGCGTCAGGACGATCAGGTGGACGAAGAGTTTCGTTCCATCATGCGCTACCTGATCACCTTCATGATGGAAGATCCGCGCACGATTTCCACGTCGCTGGAAATCCTGTTCGTGGCGAAGGCGATCGAGCGGATCGGGGATCATGCCAAGAATATCTCGGAATACGTCATTTATATGGTCAAGGGGCGCGATGTGCGTCATGTTTCCGTCGACGAAATCGAGCGCGAAGTGCTGTGACAGCGGAACAACACCCGGTTCTTGCAGCCGTTGATTTAGGTTCCAACAGCTTCAGGCTCCAGGTGGCCCGGGTCGAGGGCGAGCAACTTTACATGCTAGATGGGTTGCGTGAGCCGGTGCGTCTGGCCGCTGGCCTGACGGCGGATAACTATCTGGATGAGGCAGCCCAGCAGCGTGCGCTCGCTGCACTTGCCAGGTTTGGTGAACGTCTGCGTGATTTGCCTCCTGCGGCGGTGCGCGTGGTGGGCACCAACTCCTTGCGCGTGGCCGAAAATGCCGCCCAATTCATTGCCAAGGCGGAATCGGTGCTGGGTTTTCCGATTGAGGTCATCGCCGGACGCGAAGAGGCACGCCTGATTTATATGGGGGTGGCGCACGGCTTGCCCCAGTCAGATGAACCGTTGCTGGTGATAGACATTGGCGGTGGTTCTACCGAATTTATCATCGGCCACGGTCTGATGCCGCTCAAGCTGGAAAGCCTGTATATGGGCTGCATCAGTTATAGCGGCCGGTACTTTCCAGACGGGAAAATCACCCGGCAGAACCTGGAGCAGGCGGAGTTAGCTGCACGAAGCGAGCTGCAAAGCATCGTCGCCGACTATAAAGGACAATGGCAGAAGGCAATCGGTTCATCGGGCACCGCCAAGGCGATCGGCGAAATTCTGGAATTGAATGGTTTCAGCAGGAACGGTATTACCCGCGACGGACTCGATGCATTGCGCGCGCATCTGCTTAAGGTCGGCGACGTGCAAAAGCTAACTTTGCTGGGTTTGCGTCCGGATCGTCTGCCCGCCCTGGCCGGCGGATTCGCCATTCTGTACGCCGCATTTGACGAATTGAGCATCACCCGGATGCAAGTGGGTTTGAGCGCCCTGCGTGAAGGGGTGCTGTACGATTTGTGGGGACGCTTCCACAACAACGATATGCGTGATGTGACGGTGCTGCATTTCGTGCGTCGCTATCACGTGGATGTCAGGCAAGTGGCGCGGGTAACGATGCTGTCTCATGCGCTGGCGCTGCAGTTTTTCGGCTCTGATGCGAATGCTTCGGCGCTGCAGGTGTTAGGCTGGGTTGCGAATTTGCATGGCGTCGGTATCCGGGTGGCGCACAGTGGCTATCACAAACACACCGCTTATATTCTCGCCAATGCGGATATGCCCGGCTTTTCCAAGAAGGAGCAGGCACGCCTGAGTCTGCTTGCGTTGGCGCATCGCGGCAACCTGAAAAAACTGCAAGGGTTGTTGATGGATGGGGAAGACTGCCTGCTGGCAATGAGCTTACGACTGGCTGCCTTGTTCTACCGTAATCGCAGCGATGTGCAGTTGCCGGAGATGACGGCGAGTTTTAATGGCACGAAGTATTGCCTCGCGATGGACGCCGGCTGGTTGAAGCAAAATCCGCTGACGGAAGCCGCTTTGCAGGAAGAAGTGAAACAATGGAAGTTGCTTGGTGTTGTTATGCAGCTCATCAGAAAATAACTCACTAAGATGTCTGTTTTTTGCTTGACTGAAAAATCAGCACGGCCTGGTTGTCGTAATGTTTTCCGGCAGGCTGTATCGGAAATCGCTCAGTTGATTGCACGAGAATATAGCCAGTAATCTGGCGGGTGTTTGAAACCAACGATGAAAAAATTATTGCAGCGATTTTTTGGCTACTCATTGGTCAGCATGGTTTTTATGCTGAGCGATGACATATCCCGGCTGGCAATAATTGGCGCTGCGTTTGCCGCTGAGAACGCTCCTGTCTTGATCGCTCACGTCGCGCCTACCACCGGACGTTTTGCTTTGCATTCCGAAGCCGATCGTCGCGGCGCCGAGATGGCGATCGAAGAGTTCAACGAGCGCGGCGGGGTGCTGGGCCGCGAAATCATTCTCCTGTCACGTAATCCCACCCTGGATAAAAATCATGCGGCCCAGGTTGCCGAAGATCTGATAAAACAAAATAAAGTGGGATTTATGCTGGGTAGTATCGACTCGGGGGTCGCTGCGAGCATGTCCGCCATCTGCCAAAAGCACGGTGTGATCTTCATCAACACTAATTCTTCATCGCCGACCGAGTCTGTTGAGCACGCACACCGCACGAAGTTTGTCTTCGATGCCAGTGCCGCCAATTTTAACCGCGCCCTGCTCAATTATGCTTTGTCGAATCGAAAATCCAAACGGGTCTTGCTGCTGACTGAGGATGATGCATGGGGTCATAGCAGTGCCGCCGCCTCAAGACAATACATCGCGAAACAGGGCGGCACGGTTGTCGGAGAAATCGTCGTGCCCGAAGTGCTGAGCAATGCTGGCGGTGCGCTCAGGCAGGTCGCCAATATTCCCGCCGACGTGGTCGCGCTTAATATCAGCGGGAACAATCAGATCAGACTCTTTGCCCAAATTGACCCAAAGACGCTCGACACGCAATCGTGGATCGCGGGTGAGGTGGATTGGGAGGAGCTTTATCCTGCGCCCGGAACGCTACGCCCTTTGTACGGCATTACCTGGGCCTGGAATATCGACACGCCCGAAACGGCGGCATTTGTTGCTCGTTACCGGAAACGCTATGGGCGCACCAGGCTGGATTATCCGGGGGATGTGACACATGCGGCCTACTTTGCGACCAAAGCGCTGCTTGGTGCAATAGAGCGTGCCGGCACCACAGACAATCATGCGGTGATACGGCAGCTCGAAAATACCAGGTGGACGGCAAAGGAACGCATGCAGCATGACGCGGCCTTCATGGATCCGGTCAGTCATCACCTGCAACAAACTATCTACATCGCTACCTGGCAGCCACGGGTCGATCATCCCGAACTCGGTCAGACCATCCTGAGTCATGTCTCACCTGAACAGGTTCGCTACGAGAAGGAGCGGACGACCCGACTTGAATCTTTTGCTGATACACCACACTACGCGCCATGAAAATATTCCAGTTGGGCCTTATTTCGCGAATTGCGCTGCTGGTCGTCTGCGTAGAGCTTGCAGCCTTCAGTGCGCTTGGCTGGTTTTACATCGACCAGTTCAGCCGCGCCATTGATGAACGTACCTATTTGCACATGCGCCTTGTGGGGCGAATGATTGCCAGCGACGAGTTGGCCATCAGTGCTATTTCAAATCAATCGATCATAAGCGATCTGGTCGGCGCACCTTATCTGAATGGGATGGTCGTCGGCGGCAGCGGGCGCGTCATCGTTTCCACGCACCATGCTTATCTGGGTAGTCTGGCTGGCAGCACGCCTGGCTTCGAGAAACGTTGGATCAGCGACTCCGCGCCCGATGAAGAATTCATCACGGGCAAAAATACCCTGACGGCCGTGATGCGAATCCGTGGCGTTCTGGGCGACTCACCCATGTATACCACGGTGATCACGGTCAGTACGGAGGCGCTCAACGCCAGGAAACGTTCCATCGCACTGTGGGGGCAGCTAGGATCACTGTTGTTTATCCTGCTCAGTTCAGCCGGCATTGTTTTGATTGCACAGCGACTGATCACCCGACGCGTCAGCCTCTCACTGAAGGTCTTGAAAGAAGTCGAGAATGGCGCTGTCGATGCCCGAATTCCCATTTCATTCGATGATGAGTTGGGGCAGCTTCAGCAGGGTATCAACTCGATGACGGCCAAGGTCGGCTCGCTGCTGAATCAGCATCGCCGCAACGAAGAGGAAATTCGGGGTAAGAGCCAACTACTTGATTCTATTGTTGAAAATATCCCAAATATGATCTTCCTGAAGCGTGCTTCCGATCTGCGCTTTGTGTTGTTGAATAAGGCCGGTGAGCAACTGCTGGGCCAGAGCCGTCAGGAGATGCTGGGCAAGAACGACTATGATTTGTATCCGAAGGAGCAGGCTGACCTCTTCACCGCGAATGATCGTGAGGTGTTGCGCTCGCCGGCCGTATTCGACTTCCCGGAAGAAATTATCGTCGCGCAGGGTGGCGCTCAACACATTTTGCATACCAGAAAGCTGGCTCTGCACGACAGCCGGGGTGAGGTGGAATACCTGCTCGGCATCTCTGAGGAGATTACCGAACGTAAGAAGGCTGAGCAGAGAATCAGTGAGCTGGCCTTTTTTGACCCGCTGACCGGACTGCCCAACCGTACGCTTTTACTGGATCGTCTGCGGCAGAATATGACGACTACTGCACGCAGCGGGAATTATGGTGCACTGTTGTTCATCGACCTGGATAACTTCAAGACGCTCAATGACACCCTCGGTCATGATATGGGGGATCTGCTCTTGAAACAGGTGGCTCAACGTCTGCATGAATGTGTTCGGGATGACGATACCGTGGCACGCGTGGGGGGGGATGAATTCTTGGTGATGCTGACGAACTTTGGCGCGAATGAGCTGGAAGCGGCCAGTCAGGTCGAAATCTTGGGCAGGCAAATTCTCAGTGTGCTCAATCAATCATATCGGCTCAATGAAGTGGTTTTCAACAGTACGCCGAGCATCGGTGCGGCTCTGTTCCGAGGTCATCAGGCTACGGTCGACGACCTGTTGAAACAGGCCGATCTGGCCATGTATAAATCGAAGGATGCGGGGCGCAACACATTACATTTCTTTAATTCGGAAATGGAGAGCGTCGTGATGGAGCGCGCAGCGCTGGAAAAGGATCTGCGCGAGGCGATACAGCAGAAACAGTTCTTGCTCCATTATCAGGCACAGGTGCTGGATGACGGCCAGGCAACGGGAGCCGAAGTGCTGTTGCGTTGGCCGCATCCCCGGCGTGGCATGGTGTCGCCTGCCGATTTCATTCCTTTGGCTGAAGAAACAGGTTTGATTTTGCCGCTGGGTCACTGGGTGCTGCACACGGCCTGCACTCAACTGGCCGTGTGGGCTGCCCGGCCGGAGATGAATCATCTCACGGTTGCGGTGAATGTCAGCGCGCATCAGTTCCGTCAGGCCGATTTCGTTGAGCAGGTGCTGACGGTAATCAGGGACACGGGTGCGAATCCGCACCGGCTGAAGCTGGAGCTGACGGAGAGTATGCTCGTCTCTAACGTAGAAGATATCATTCAAAAGATGTATGCATTAAAGGCTCAGGGCGTGGGCTTCTCGCTCGATGATTTTGGTACGGGCTATTCCTCGCTCTCTTATCTGAGACGTCTGCCGCTCGATCAGCTCAAGATTGATCAGTCTTTCGTTCGCGACGTGCTCAGCGACCCGAATGATGCCACGATAGCCAAAACCATCGTAGCGTTGGCGCATAGCTTAGGTTTAGGTGTGATCGCAGAGGGTGTGGAAACGGTCTTGCAACGGGACTTCCTGGCCACGGCCGGTTGCCATGCCTATCAGGGCTATTTCTTCAGCCGGCCGCTGCCGCTGGAAGGTTTTGAGCAGTTTGTATTTGGTACTTAATACGCACCCTTAATGGAAGTAACGCTGATGTAATGACCACGATAATTTGAAAATCTTCGAGGCCAGCTCTTTTTCGGTGTTAAACTTGGTAGTGAAGCTGGCTAGACAGTCGCCGCGTCCGTAAGGGCGGGGAGGAAAGTCCGGGCTCCACAGAGCAGAATGCCGGTTAATGGCCGGACACCGTGAGGTGATGAACAGTGCCACAGAAAATAAACTGCCTAAGTTCCTCCTAGAAGTTGAGAGGGGGAAACGGTGAGGGTGAAACGGCGGGGTAAGAGCCCACCGCGGACGTGGTAACACGGACGGCACGGTAAACTCCATTCGGAGCAAGATCAAATAGGCTGACTTTGGCGTTGCTCGCGTCGTCAGCGGGTAGATTGCTTGAGCGTAAGGTAACGAAACGCCTAGAGGAATGACTGTCCACGACAGAACCCGGCTTATCGGCCAGCTTCACCTTTATTTACTCCAGGAATGTTTTTCCTGAACCTCGTGCAGACACGTCATCGTCCTGATGCTTAGTCTGTCGGGCTAATTCCTGCGGATTGCCATCGCCATTGTCTATTTCTGCTGCGATTTCTGTTCAATGTTTCTGACTGATCTGAGCTATCATTGAAACTGACCTGCCTGTACATTTTGCCTGAGACGAAAACGCAGGGCTGACAGGTTGTTCCTGCTCCTTATCTTCCGGTGCGTGGACCGTACCAGTTGCTATGCTTTGTGCTGAATGTGGCTCAATGCATAAATAATTCAACCAGTTATTCATTTTTGAAATGAATTTGAAATGAAATCGCACTTCACAATTCGCGCGCAGCTGTTTTCACTGGTGATGGCTATCGCATTGCCGATGATTGCGATTTTCACCTATACCATTTACGACGATGCACAGCAGAGGATCGCACAGGCAAAATCGACTGCGCGCACGCTAGCAATGATCGCGTCGTCCGATATTGACCGTGTGTTGAAGTCCAACCGTGATTTTTTGGTGCAGATGTCAAAACGGTCGCTGATCCGCAAGATGGATCGTCAACACTGCGATCAGGTGTTATGGGACTTTCGCGAATTGTTCCCGAAATCCGCGAACATGACTGTGATCGATCTGCACGGGACGGCAATCTGTTCTGCTGTTCCTCAACCTGGCGGCAAGCCGGTGTCCGTTGCCCAAACAGATTGGTTCAAGCGATCGCTCACCGAAGACGGTTTTGTGGTGAGCCAACCGTTTTTCGGTCCCATTACCGGCAGATGGGTGACCGTGCTGACCTATCCTGTTCACGATGAGAAGGGCGTGAAAATTGGCTTTCTCGGTCTGCCGCTCGATTTGGCCTTGTACGAACCCAACTTGTCAAATGCAACACTTGTGCCGGGCACCAGCGTTGGGGTCATTACCGGTGAAGGGACAATCGTATGGCGCAATCTCGATATTGAAAAGTGGCTGGGGAAAAATCTCAGTAGCAATGAGAATGTTCGGAAATTACTCGCGATAGGAGAGGGGGAGAGGGAGGGATTGGGGATTGATGCGGTCACCCGGTTCTACGCCATCACGCAGGTGAATGGCGCGAGTTGGTCTGTATATGTCGGCATTCCAACCGCCATCGTCTATTCCGAGTTGCGTGTCCAGCTGTTCAGAAATGTGCTGCTGGGGCTTGCCAGTATGCTGCTCATTTTGGGCATTGCCTGGTATATCTCACGCGGGATCTCACGTCCGATCAGGGCGCTGGCCTCTATTTCTCGGGCGATCAGGAAGGGGCGGAGTGAAACGCGTGCCGAGCTTGTCGGTTCTCCTGAAATTCTGGAAGTAGCACAAGAATTCAATGAGATGCTCAACGTCCGCATGCAAGCAGAAGCTGCATTGCGGGAGCGTGAAGCCGAGCTTTCGGAAGCCATGAAAATAGCGCGCCTGGGTTACTGGGAATATGACGTTGCCGGCGATGAGTATATTTTCAACGATCAATATTATTCGCTGCACCATACGACGGCTGAGCAGATGGGTGGCTGTCGCATGCGTCCGGCCGATTTTGCTCGGCAACTGGTGCATCCGGATGATGTGCCACTGGTAGGCGAGTACATCAGGCAGGCGATAAACGTGAGCGAGGTCGACTTTTTTGTACAATCCGAAGTGCGCATTCTCTGTGTCGATGGCGATATCCGCTGGGTGTTGATGCGCTTCAAAATCGAAAAGAATGAGCAAGGCGTCACCACAAAATTGATTGGTGCCAATCAGGATATTACCGAACGAAAACAGGCCGAACAAACCCTGAAGCGGCTCAATCGCGCGCTTAAAATGTTGAGTGATTGCAACATGGCGTTGGTGCATGCAGAGGAGGAGCCCATGCTGCTGGCAGAAATCTGCCGGCTGGTGGTTGAGCAAGGCGGCTATCAGATGGCATGGGTCGGTTTTGCCGAACAGGATGCGGATAAATCCGTACGTTCCGTCGCGCAGTATGGTGATGAGTGTGATTATCTGGGTCGCCTGAAGATAAGCTGGGCGGATACGGAGCCGGGGCAGGGACCTACGGGCACCGCAATCAGGACCGGACGGTCGGATGTTAATCAGGATTACCTGATCAATCCGCGTGTGGATCTGTGGCGCGAGGCCGCGCTGGCATGTGGTTTTCGTTCCAGCATTGCACTGCCGCTGATCAGCAAAAAACAGGTGCTGGGCGCGCTGACTATTTATTCATCCGACTCAAAAGCTTTCGGTTCTGACGAGATGGAGTTGCTGGAGGAGCTTGCCAATGATCTTGCCTTCGGAATCGAGACCCTGCGAACCCGGGCTCGACATGCGGCAGCGGAATTGCAACTTGCCTATCTGGCCCAGCACGACGTATTGACCGGTTTGCCTAACCGCTTGCTGCTGCGCGACCGTTTTGATCAGGTCGTGGCGCAGGCCGATCGGGATCAGTTTAAAGTGGCCGTGCTGTTCCTCGATCTGGATAATTTCAAGCAGGTTAACGATACGCTGGGCCATAACTACGGCGACCAGTTGCTGGTGAGTGTGGTTGAGCGCCTGCGATCCTGCCTGCGCGATACCGATACAATCAGCCGTCAGGGTGGGGACGAGTTCGTGATATTGCTGCCGCATTTGCACGATCTGGTTGGAATCGGCAGTATCGTCCAGCACATCATCGATGTGTTTGCTGAGCCATTTGAGCTGGAGCATTATGCGATTAACACCACTTTCAGTATCGGGGTCAGCGTGTACCCGGATGATGGCAGGACCTTCGACGCACTGCTCAGGAATGCAGATACCGCGCTTTATCAGGCCAAAGATAGCGGCCGCGATACCTACCGTTTCTTTTCCGAAAAGATGAATGTCGATGCGCAGGAGCAACTGCATCTGCAGGGGCAATTGCGCAAAGCGGTCAAGAATCAGGAATTTCTGCTGCACTACCAGCCGCAAATCGACATTGGCAGCGGTCGTATTATCGGCGCAGAAGCGCTGGTGCGCTGGCAACATCCCGAGCTGGGTTTGATTCCGCCGGGCAAGTTCATCCCGTTGGCAGAACGCAGCGGCCTGATAATTCAGATAGGTGAATGGGTGCTCAACGAAGCTTGCCGGCAAGCCTGTATCTGGCGTGAAACAGGTCATCCGCTGGTGATGGCCGTCAATCTGTCCGCGCTGCAATTTAAGCGGGGCAACTTGCTGGAAACGGTGGATATCGCACTCAGACAGTCCGGCTTGAGTGCAGACCTGCTGGAACTGGAATTGACTGAGTCGATCCTGTTGCAGGATGTCGATGCCGCGATCAGGGTCTTGCGCAGCCTGAAAGAGAGGGGCGTGAAGCTTTCCATCGATGACTTCGGTACGGGTTATTCCAGCCTGTCATATCTGAAGCGGCTTGCCGTCAATAAGCTTAAGATCGACCAGTCCTTCGTGCGCGACTTGGTTGAGGACCCGGATTCTGCAGCCATTGTCAGGGCAATCATCCAACTGGGTCATACCTTGCAGCTGACGGTCATCGCCGAGGGCGTGGAAAATGCGGCTCAACTTGCTTTTTTGCGCAACTACGACTGTGATGAGGCTCAGGGCTATTTTTATAGCCGCCCGGTGCCGGCTGCTGAGTTTATTAAACTGCTTGAAAAGAACGGAGAGTTAATCTGAAAACCAGATTAGGCGCTGCCCTGCTGGCCGCCGCTTTTACCTGCTCGGCCCACGCGTCCAATTGGTTACGCTTGCAGGGAAATGAGGCGCCCGATGCTCCGGCTTTCAGAGTGTTCGGCTTCGTTCAGCCGACCTATACCTACATCAATGCGCAGCCTGTGACCGGTCTTCAGGGAGCTGTCGCTATTCACAATGGCAAATATTCGACGCTTAACCTCAACTGGCCGAATTTGGCTAATCCACAGCAGTTTCAGGTGTTGCGGGCCGGGTTGGGTGCGCGCGGCAAACTCAGCGACGAGATCAACTATTTTGTCGCATTCGATGCGGGCCAAAATGGCAGTACTTATTATCACGATGTGGTGCTGACCGATGCGTCGCTGACGTTCAACTTCATTCAGGGCGCTCGCGTGCGTGCCGGACTGTTCAAGCTGCCGACCAGCGAAGAAGCCTTGCTGGCTGTCAACACGTCCTCCCCGTATGTGTATAACTCCAACGCGGTGCTGTACATGCTGGTAGGTTTGCCGGTGCAGTCCGGTGGCGCGGTCAACGCCAGCGGTGCTTCGAGTGCCATTTTGAGCAGCGGATTCTCGGGATATCGGGATTGGGGGGTGCAAGTCTACGACTGGTTCAATCATGGGCAGTGGGAATACACATATGCCGTGATGTTATCAAATGGCGGTGCGATAGATCATCCCCTTGATGCCGATAGCCGCAAGGATCTGACCTTGCGCTTTCAGACATCCTATTTGCTCGGCGGCAAAGGCCCCAACCGGGAAGATATCAGCGCATTTGTGTGGCGACAGAATGGTTCTAGATTGTTTGGAGCACAGTCTTACGCTCAGCAGCGTGAAGGGTTGGGGCTCAAGTATTTACAGGGAGATTGCAGGTTGTCTGCAGAATATTTGCGTGCTGACGGCATGATCGTAGGCGGTCAGGCTCCCCCGTTCGTGGGACAACCGTTCGTGGTGGGTGTAAATGAGAAGGCGGGTGGCTGGTACATGGAGGGCGGCTGGCGTTTTTTGCCGCAATGGGAGGCGGATCTGCGCTATGACTATCTGGATTTTATGAATCAGACACCGGCCAATGAACGTGAGTTTACGACCACTACGCTGGGCGTTCAATACTTCCTCAATCCGACTACCCGTGCTCTGTTCAATTACGAATGGCGCAATATGAAAGTTTCAAATCCGGCCGCGATTGCGGCGGGCGTCACACGCAACAACGCGCAATCCCTTGCCGGCAATCTGGGCGATCGCGCCAGTGTGCAGCTGACCTGGTCGTTTTAAGCATATCCTGATTTTAATCGTCATTCACGCCGCGTATATCCTGAGCGTGGCGCCTCGGGTTTAAAATCTGCTGTATTCGGCGGGCTTGATTGTCATCCTCGACAATCTTTATTCCTCACCGTCGGTCGGATCAATTCCCCTCAAAATTTCACACTCTCCATTACAAACAACTTTAGCAAAATTCTGCAATTCATTGCTTTATAAGCATATTTGTATTTTCTCAGCATTCTGCGCTAACTCCTTGTCTTGTAAAGAAAAAATCTGTTTTTTGCTTGACCTGCTGGTTTTTTTTCAATATAGTGGGTTTAAGTGGTAAAAAGTGGGTAATTGTGGAGTAATCGGATGTTCCAAGGCGCAGCGCAACTAAATCTGGATGGCAAAGGCAGACTCGCAATACCGGCAAGGTATCGCGACGAGCTGCTGAGTACCTGCGCCGGAAATTTGGTGCTGACCGCCGACGCAGATGGTTGTCTGTTGGTGTACCCCGAGCCTGAGTGGCTGCCAATACGCGACAAATTGATCAAGATGTCCTCCCTCAATCCCAAAATTCGCGCCTTGCAACGTCGTCTGATTGGTTATGCAGAAGATGTTGTGATGGATGGCGCCGGACGCGTGCTGATTTCGCCGGTATTGCGCAACTACGCCGCACTGGATAAAAGCGTGATGCTGGTCGGTCAGGGTAATAAGTTTGAATTGTGGGATGAGGTGAAATGGCAGGCGCAGCAGGCGGCTGACCTGTCGTTCATGGAAGGCGAATTGCCGTCCGAACTTGAAGGATTCTCGTTGTGAGTGAGGAATTGATCCACACCACGGTCCTGCTGAATGAAGCGGTCGACGCGCTCGCGATCAAACCAGACGGAATATATGTCGATTGCACGTTCGGTCGGGGCGGACACAGTGCACGGATATTGCAGCAGCTGGGGCCGCATGGTCGTTTGATTGTCCTGGATAAGGATTTGACGGCGGTAGCCCATGGCAGCTCGTGGAATGATGCGCGCTTTCAGATCGTGCACAGTGGCTTTACGCATCTGGCCGACGTATTGGCCGGGTTGGGTATTGAACAGGTCGATGGCATTTTGCTCGACTTGGGTGTGTCGTCGCCGCAACTGGATGAAGCGGCGCGCGGTTTCAGCTTCAGGTTTGATGCAAAGCTGGATATGCGTATGGATACGAGTCGTGGCCTGACCGCCGCACAATGGTTAGAAACGGTGGACGAAGGTCTGCTGACGGAGGTTATACGTGATTACGGCGAAGAACGGTTTGCTAAGCAGATTGCAAGAGCGATTATTGTTGCGCGTGAAGTTCAACCCATCCAGACCACGGGGCAGCTCGTCGAGCTGGTTGGCAAGACGGTACGTACCCGCGAAACAGGTAAAAATCCGGCGACACGGACCTTTCAAGCTATACGGATTTATATCAATCGTGAGCTCGAAGAACTAGAGCAGGTTTTGCCGCAGTGTGTCTCGTGTCTTAGGGCTGGCGGGCGTCTGGTGGTGATCAGTTTTCATTCGCTGGAAGATCGTATGGTCAAACATTTCATCCGCGATATGTCTGACGCGGACAAATTGCCGCGCAATGTGCCGATCCGCGCCAGCGAAGTGCCGCAAGGCAAGATGAAGCTGATCGGTCGTGCTGTAAAGGCAGGAGCAGCGGAATTGCAGGTCAATCCGCGTGCACGCAGCGCGATGATGCGCGTGGCAGAGCGCAGCGATGTGGCGTAACGGATTTATACAGGGTTTGTTGCTGGTGTTGGTGGTGACGGGCGCGTTAAGCGTGGTCACTTCGCAACATCAGGCGCGCAAGTTGTTCATCGAGTTGCAGCAGGAAAAAGAACATGCCCGTCAGATGGAAGTTGAGTGGGGGCAGTTGCAATTGGAGCAAAGCACGCTGGCGGCACCGGCGCGGGTAGAAAAGATTGCATCGCGGCAGCTGCAAATGCAGTTGCCGACGAAAGAACAAGTGAAGTTTATACGGATAGGGCCTAACGGCGGAGCAGACAGGAAACCATGAAATACGCGACCAGCGCAAACGACAACGTGACGGCAAAATTGCCGGGTTGGCGTGCGACTGTGCTGTTCGTGTTGCTGTTGCTCTGTCTGGTGGGTCTGATCGGCCGGGCTGTCTACCTGCAGGGTATCCGGGATGACTTTTTGCAGGAAAAAGGCAATCAGCGTTATAGCCGGGTGATCGAAGTCAGCGCGCATCGCGGCATGATCACCGATCGTAATGGTGAACCGCTGGCAGTCAGCACCCCCGTCGAGTCAGTGTGGGCCAGCGCCGCTGATATTAAAATAAACGATGCCAAAGAAACCCGCATTAACGCTCAGCAGTTAAAGCAGCTGGCGCACGCGCTGGATATGCGCGTGACCGAGGTGCAAAGCCGTCTCGCTGATACTTCGCGGGATTTCGTGTATCTGAAGCGCCAGCTTCCGCCAGAGCAGTCGGGAACTGTGGCCCGGCTGAATCTGCCGGGAATTTCCATGCAGCGCGAATACCGGCGCTATTACCCGGCCGGCGAAGAGTTCGCGCAGATGCTGGGATTTACCGGTCAGGATGATAACGGTCAGGAAGGTCTGGAGCTGGTTTTGCAAGAGCAGCTCGCGGGTAAACTTGGCAGTCAGCGCGTGATCAAGGATCGGCGCGGGCATATCGTCGAAGATGCGGGCAGCTTGAATCCTCCGAGGCCCGGCGGTGATATCGTGCTCAGTCTGGACAGCAAGGTCCAACACCTGGCTTATCGCGAACTCAAGCTGGCCGTTCAGCAGCACCAGGCTAAAGCGGGTGCAATCGTGGTGCTGGATGCGAAGAGCGGTGAAGTGCTGGCGCTGGCCAATTATCCCAGCTATAACCCGAATAATCGCGCCCACGTCAGCATGCAGGCAATGCGCAATCGCGCCGTTGCCGATGTATTCGAGCCGGGTTCGACGATGAAGCCATTCACCATAGCAACTGCGCTGAACATCGGTAAAGTGCGCCCCGATACGGTGATCAATACCGAAAACGGCGTGTTCACGGTCGGCAATAAAAAAATACACGACACCCATGCTGAACCGACACTAACCGTGTCGCAGGTGATACAGAAATCCAGCAATGTCGGCGCGGCGAAAATTGCGTTGTCGCTCGAACCTCAGGTGCTATGGCAGACTTTTTCAGATTCCGGATTCGGGGCACATACCGGCAGTAATTTTCCGGGCGAAGCGATCGGCATGCTGCGCGATGCCAAAACCTGGCGTCCGATCGAGCAGGCTACGATGTCATACGGGCACGGTATTTCGGTAAACCTGTTGCAGTTAGCGCGCGCCTATACAATTTTCGCCGGCGATGGCGAATTAAAACCCATTTCCTTGCTGAAACTTGATGCGCCTGCCATCGGGCGACCGGTGTTTTCCAGCAAGACGGCAGCCCAGCTGCGCGTGATGATGGAATCGGTGGTGATGCCGGGTGGTACGGCACCGCTGGCGCAAGTGGCGGGCTACCGCGTGGCGGGGAAAACAGGTACCGCGCATAAACTGGACGGCGGGCACTACGCAAACCGTTACGTCGCCTCATTCGTAGGTCTGGCGCCGGTATCCGCGCCGCGACTGATCGTGGCCGTCATGATTGATGAGCCAAATAATAAGCAGTATTACGGCGGTCTGGTAGCAGCGCCTGTGTTCAGTCAGGTGGTGGGCGGCACGCTTCATTTATTGAACGTACCCAATGACGCGCCGCTGGATAACGTGATTGCGGCGCCGACCGAAATCATACGGGAGGAGATATGATTTTCTCCCTGAAAATGTTGCAGGACGCGCTCGGTCTGTCAGTCACGCATATGGTGACTGATAGCCGCGCGATACGGCAGGGTGATACTTTCGTCGCCTATCCAGGCGAAAAATCGGATGGCCGTCAGTTCATCGCGCAGGCGATTGCGCGGGGTGCGAATGCGGTGATCTTTGAAAAGCGGGTATCCGGGCCGGATGGGCATGATTTCGAGTGGGATGCCGCCTGGAATGCAGCACATCTCGCTGTGCCTGATTTACGTCACAAGGCAGGCTTGCTGGCGGATGAAGTGTATGGAATGCCTTCAGCCGGTTTGTGGACGGTTGGGGTGACCGGCACCAACGGCAAGACCTCAACCTGCCACTGGATCGCTCAAGCCTTGAATGATGCAGGTAAAAAATGCGCGCTGATCGGCACGCTGGGCAACGGGTTTGCCGGTGCCTTGCAGGCAAGTATTAATACCACACCGGATGCAGTTTGCTTGCACGGACTGTTGGCTGACTATCTGCGCGATGGTGCGCAAGCCGTGGCGATGGAAGTATCTTCGCACGCACTGGCGCAGGGGCGGGTCAACGGCGTGCGCTATGACGTCGCTATGCTGACCAACCTGACACGCGATCATCTGGACTATCACGGCGATATGGAAAGCTATGCCGCAGCCAAGCGTCGATTGTTTGACTGGCAGGAACTGAAGTTTGCCGTCATCAATCTGGACGATGCGTTCGGCGCCGAACTGGCAATGCAGTTGCGCGACAAGGGTGTGGAAGTCATCGGTTATGGCCTGAGCCTGAGCGCGCTGCATCTGGCCGAACGGCACGGGCTGCGCATGGTTTACGGCAACTTGCTGAAAATGAGCGCGCAAGGCATGTGCATTGAGATCAGATCGAGCTGGGGCGGTTGCGAGTTGAACAGCACGCTGGTCGGTAAATTCAACGCCGCCAACCTGCTGGGCGCACTGGCGGTGTTGCTGGTGAGCGAAATCAGTCTGAACACGGCTGTGGATTCATTGACTTGTGTTCTGCCTGTCGCAGGACGAATGCAGAAAGTCGGCAGTGCAGGTCAGCCCGCAGTCATCGTGGATTATGCGCATACGCCTGATGCGCTCGAAAAAGTGTTGCTGGCGCTGCGGGAGGCTTGTGTCGAGCCGGGGCAGACATCAGCTGGCCGGCTGATCTGCGTATTCGGCTGTGGCGGTGATCGCGATCGCGGTAAGCGAGCCATGATGGGGCAGGTAGCAGAAAAGTTTGCCGACACCTGTATCGTTACCAGCGATAACCCGCGCAGTGAAGATGCCGATCAGATCATTCGAGAGGTGACGGACGGCATGTCTGCAAACAAGCACGAAATCATCGCTGATCGCGCATCAGCAATCGAACGGGCGATCGCGCAGGCACGATGCGGCGATATAGTCTTGATCGCGGGCAAGGGGCATGAGGATTATCAGGAGATCGACGGTGTGAAGTACAGTTTCAGCGATGTGGCCGTGGCCACGCAAGCCTTGAATAAATGGCCGTGCGGAGGTGTTCGATGATGACACTGGCTCAGGCTGCTAAGGTATTGAATGCACAATTGGTCGGCTGCGCAGTACGCTTTACAGCCGTGT
>JBBRBS010000012.1:0-28400 GCA_038205615.1 Burkholderiales bacterium
CGCTGGTGGTAGCGATTCACGGAGCAACATAGTGGGTGCAATCGGTGGCGCGGTTATTGGCGGCCTTGCTGGATCGGCAATCGAAGCGAATGCTACCAAGCAGAAAGCGTTCGAATACGTTGTGGAAACGGAGAACGGAAATCTTATGACAATTGTTCAGGGCAAGGATACCGTATTCGCTGAAGGACAAAAGGTACTTGTGCTATACGGCTCTCCCTCCAGGCTTATTGCTGATCCAAGGATAAGGCAATGAGCAGAAATAATCACATTGCTCGCCATAGTTGTTGCCTGTGTTGCTGAGGGTGTATTTTTTGAATCTTGTTTCGAGTTGGATTGAAAATCAATAACATGTTGTTATTTAATGATTAATTGATAAAGGGTGATTGCCATGATTTTTATTTTTCTTCTGTTTCTTATGTTTTCTGTTGCACTCATAAAATTGGGCGCGCTATCTGTTTTGGTTCATTTTCTTTCGTGGGCATTAAATTTTGCATTATTAGCGATTGGCGGCCTCATGCTTGTGGTAGTGTCACTGTTGTGGAGGCGGAAATCAAAAAAATTAGGCAGTAATGATCATGGACTCTTATAGCTAGGGGTGATGAGCCTGAATTAATTCGGGACGTAACACCCGCTCCAGAGCATCTGTAATCCGAGGGCGGGGGGTAAAGTCATGTCATACCTTCTTGATTCCAACTTCCGTGCTTTTAGGCTCATGCCTCGGTGGAAATACGCGATTACCTTCTGATTCATCTCTGTCATTGGACAAGGCCGTGAATTGACATTTGATGTTTGGCAAAGTGCAGTAACAATTGAAAATTGGCTATGATTAAGCAGAAAGAATGACTAGGAATATGGATTACAAAGTTGAAGAAGGTTACAGAAAAGCTGCTCTCGATTTATACAATATCCTCGAAAATGAAGAGTCTGAACGCATCTCAAACACCCTTAAAACTCGTAAAACACAACTAGAAGAGGGTAAATTTCTTTTGGCCGTTATTGGTGAGGCCAAAGCAGGGAAATCAACCTTTTTGAATGCTCTCTTAAAGGATGACGTACTTCCAAGTGATGTATTGCAGTCAACGTCTGCAGTAATAGAAATAGTTAAGTCAAAGACAAAATCAATTAAAGTATTTTATGCAAATGGATTGACTGAGACTGTTGAAGAGGGAATTTCTGCTTTTCTAAAAAAGATAGGATCAGTACAGGACGATTTTCGTGATTTACCGATTGTTCAATTGAACTCGTTCCTCAAAAAACATGCGGAAAATAACTCGACTGTATCGTGGACAAGTCAAGATTTAGAAAAATTATGTGATGACGTTTATAACTCGCACAATGTTGAGAGAGATAAGTTTAGGATTAAGGTTGAACAGTATCTTGATCAGCATAAGACATTAAATATACCCGATAAGATCCAAATCGGGTTTCCTTTGAATTTCGAGTTTGACGGATTTACCCTTGTAGATACTCCGGGTGTAAATGCAGTAGGTGGAATTGAGGATGTTACAAAGAATTTTCTTGGCAATGCCAATGCAATTATTTATGTGCATAAAATAAAGCCGATTGAGTCAAAGTCACTTCATTCATTCCTCACGAATTATTTGCCAGAACATCTCAAATCCCATTTGATTCTTGTGCTGTCGCATATTAAGGATGAAACATCAGACGACGTAACAAAATTAGTTGAAGAAGCAAACAAGATATATTGTGGTCTCTCTTCAAACAACATAGTCCCTGTTGATAGTTTAACTGAGCTTAATCGCGGAATAATTTCTCAAATGACGTTCGCAGAAATTGATCGTCTAGCTGACAGCGATGAGAAGTTCGAGAAGATGATCTCCACGCATTTGCGAAAGTCTAAGGGAGATAAAGACAAGCTACTTGAACTTATGGAAGTACAGTCTAAATTTGATGTCCTAAGAGCCCGAATCAATAGGTTCTCAAAAGATGCTGCAACGATTCAAATTAAAGATGTCGTTGATCGAATAAAGGGGGTCTGCGAAGAAATTGATGATGAATTATCAGCAAAAATTATT
The DNA here is from genome assembly GCA_038205615.1 of Burkholderiales bacterium. GTDB lineage: Bacteria > Pseudomonadota > Gammaproteobacteria > Burkholderiales > Gallionellaceae > Gallionella. The sequence goes on from JBBRBS010000012.1 coordinate 2,037, forward strand.
GCTTGCGAATCGTCTGTAGAAAAGCCACAGACATTTTCTGAAAATATTGCAAAAACTAAAGATGAGATGGAGTCCCTGAAGGCAGAGTTGCGAGGAACAATCGCCATATGGAAAGACACTTTTAATTTAACATCGAAAGCCAATAAATATTGGAATGAATGCAACAAGTTAATTCAGGGTTTTGAGGCGCAGATAAATGGGAAAGAATTTGACTCAAGCGATACTCTAAATACGCGTAAATCTTTTATTGAAAAGATATATGTTGATTATGCAAAAGAACTTGATTATTTAGCAGTAAAGATTCATACAGATCTTATAAGTGCTGTGACATCAAAAATCTCAGAATACGATGAAAAATATACCATTAGTGTCCCCAAGGTAGACCTAATTGGTATTTGGGATGTAGCACAAAACACTTCCACCAAAGATGAGCAAAGAGTATTTAACAAGCCTGGATTCTGGAATGCAGTAGGTAGATATATCCCTTTTACAGATATCGGAAAAGAAAATAAAACAGTTAGAAAACTCGACATTGAAAAATTTTGGGAAAAAAGTAAAAGTGAAATCAATATTGAACTTCGAAAACAAAAAGAGGACATTGCTCAACAATTGGCAGATTTAGTAGGCGACTTTTGCGCAAAATATGATGAGAGAGTTCAAGAAGAACTTAATATTAGAAAAGACTATCTTGACCAGTTAAATGTCAAGCGAGAACTGAATGAATCAATAGAGCAGGAGTTGTTAGACCTGAAAACCAAAAAAGTATCAATCTCCGAGATAATCGGGCAGTGTAAAAAACAAATAGGGCAACTTTGAATATGGACATGCTTGCTTCCCAAAAAATATTTGAAGATATTCAAAATGACCTAGATCATGTTTACGAATATTTCGATTCAATAAGGAAGTCTGGAATAACAGCCAGCAACCTGAGTTATAGAATTAGTCAAGAATTAGCCGGACGTCTTGATGGGGAGAGAAAAACCATGATGGCAACCCTTCAAAGTTATCTTATGGCAGACGGAATATCCTCAATTCAGTCGTGGAGTGCTACCAATAAAAATGCTTTCTTTGATTCGAATATAAGCCAAAAACTAGACTGGGATATCGAGGATAACAAAATAAAATTCGTGCAAAGCACCTTCGCAAAAAATATTGGTGTTGCTGCCGCTGCGGTATTAATTCTAGCTTCATACGTTGAATTGGCCATATCAAGCACTGATACCCGATACACCATTGCCTTAACGCTTACCTCATTATCGCTACTTCTATATTTTAAGTTGCCTACTTTGCTGAATGATTTTGATATCCAGCACTCCATGAAAAATCTGAGAGATTTAATTGGCCAAGAGAAACAAATGTTAACCACATGGGCTGAAAGAGTAATCAATGAATATTCAACTGAGTTCGAGAAAGTGGCGGCGAAAATTGGAGGTGCAAAGTGAGTACTGAGTCAATTCGTACAAAAGGCGTCGTTAAAATCCCAACAAAACGAGATATTGAGTATGGCGCTGAAAAGCTAAATCAAATATTTAGCGGCGTTTTGCCTTGGGTTATGGAGTGCAAGGATGCGGCAACGCTCCTCAAAGACAACACCATTCAAAATGCTGCTGATGTTAATGAGTTTCTCGGTGGGTTTTATCTTTTCAAGATAGGAGAAGTATCCGTTACCGCTGATGATACAAAGATTGCTGAAACTATTTATAAAAGACAGCAAGCTATCATCACTGCTTCATATCAAATGGGTTACACACTGGCGACTGTGATTGCAGGAGGCGGTGGTGGTCATGTCGATATATACATGGCTGTCAAAGGTGATAGCGGTGATGTGGCTGAAGTTTTTGAGCATATTGTAAGGGGTGTTTATCCTGGCAAAGGCATGATTCAAAAGAGTGAGTTATCAACGGATCGGATATTACTCAGACATCTCCAAGGGAAAATATTTGGTGGTGTAATTTCAGGAATACCTGCTCAGAAGATAGATAACGAGAAGCAGATTTTTGACCTCACCTCTGTTATCCGCAGTTTAAATGGACAAAAATACTTACTGGCTGTAATTTCGCGACCTGTCCTCAAAGTTGATGCGGCAAATCATCTCTATTCATTATTAGAACTTAAAGACCAATGCCACGCTTTGGCCAGTAGACGTGTCGGCATGGAGGAAGCTCAGGGGGAAAACGCTGGTGGCAGTCGCACCACTAGCGAAGGGACTGCCGTAACTGTCGGTTCAGCAAATAATGGAAGTGCTTCACCATCAGTTTCATTATCTGGCTTTGCTTGCACTTCAGTAACTCAAACTGTTTCTTATGGGATACCTGGATTTGTGGGAGGGGCAACCTCATTGGGATTTTCCATTGGTACAAACCTAGGCGGTGCCCTGACGCTCGGTGGAGGTCATAGTCGTAATAAATCTCATACCGACACAAGAGATACATCAGATTCAGTAACTACTGGATGGAGTAAAAGTGTTGGGGAAAGCATTTCATATGATCAACAGAACAGCCTTGCGATGGAGCTTGAAAATATTGCCAGCAAACTTATTGAGAGGATTCGAATTGGGCTGAACAATGGATTATGGGAAAACTTTATTACATTTTCTACCGAAAATGAGACCGCTTCAAAAATACTTTCTGGAACTCTCTCAGGGGAGCTGATTAAAGGTGCCCCAGAATCCCTCCCTGTTAAAATTGTAACCGGCAGACTGAATAACGTCTCATTATTTATTCCAAAGAAAAACACGTCATCTTCCGACTTACTGTCCACAAATCGTCTCTATTCGTATATGTCCAGTACGGAAACGGCGCTATTGATGTCTCCGCCGTTACAGGCTGTGCCAGGTTATGAGGTTCGTGCAAAACCACTTCTAAGTCTCACTGATAACTGTTCAGGGAGTGGTTTTCAAATCGGCACCATTTCTGAACACGGAGAGAAGGTTCAAAATGCAGACTTTTGTTTATCGCATAGTGATATTCGTAAACATATATTCGTATCTGGGTTGACTGGATCCGGTAAAACCACGACTGTCAAACAGATATTAGATAAGGCGAATAAGCCGTTTCTCGTAGTGGAGTCAGCAAAACGTGAATATCGCCGTCTTCTCTCGGAAAGTCAGTACGCAAGATTAAAGGTGTATACGGTTGGTGACGTGAATGTATCCCCTATTAGGCATAACCCGTTCTGGGTTATGCCTAATGTTTCAGTTCTTTCCCACATTGATAATTTGAAATCAACATTCAATGCCAGCTTTGCGCTTTATGGTCCTATGCCCTACATTCTAGAACGGTGTTTAACGAACATCTACAGGCAAAAGGGATGGGATCTCACAACTGGGAAACACAAATATATTGAAATAATTGATTTTGCAGACTGCCGTAATCATAGGTATATATATCCAACTCTTCCCGACCTTAAAGCCGAGGTGAATCGTTATGTGAAGACGGAGATGGAGTATCGCGGTGAGCTGCAAGATAATATTCGAAGTGCGATCATTGCTCGCATCGATAGTTTATGTGTCGGTTCAAAGGGATTTCTTTTCAATACGCATGATTTTATTGATGTCGAGCAACTACTTAAGTCGCAAACAGTTATGGAGCTTGAATCGTTAGCGGACGACGATGACAAAGCATTCTTTGTAGGTCTCATTCTAATTCTTATAAGTGAATATCGCCAAAGCATCAGCAGGAACAATTCATCAAGGAATGACAATGATGAGCTAAAGCATATCTTGGTTATAGAAGAAGCACACCGCTTGTTGAAAAATGTTCAAACGGAGCGCAGTACTGAAATGCTGGGCAATCCTAGAGGAAAGGCTGTTGAGTCATTTTGTAACATAATTTCCGAGATGCGTTCCTTGGGCCAGGGAATTATTGTTGCAGAGCAGATTCCCACAAAGATTGCTCCTGACGTCATTAAAAACACTAATACCAAGATAATTCATCGCCTTGTTTCAAGTGATGATCAGACTGCTGTTGGCTCCAGCCTTGGGCTAACTGACGAAGAGGCTCGATATCTGAATCAACTATCTACAGGTGTTGCTCTTGCCCATAAGGAAGGGATGTCAAAACCGGTTGAAATTATTGTTTCCAATGATCTCCCCAGTTTTCCAGTAGATGATTTGAAGGTGGGGCGTGAGTCCAGTAAAGAGTATGCAAATGCGGCTCGGTTACATGAAAGTGGCTTGTTGGATAACGATCAGGTTTTTACTGTAGGCATGCGTATGGCTAACTCTTTTTTGCTTTCTTGCAAAGAGATAAAGGAATTATTAGAAGTTGCTGTGCCAAAGATCCAAGTACTGACTGACTTCAGTGAATCAGAAGAAATTATTACCCTCGCACTTAAGGAGCATATTTACAGAGTTCTCTTTTCTCAGACTTATGGTCTGTACACGGGAGATCGAATAAATGAGGGGGTCGTTAATTCTTATAACAAATTGTGGGAAGACGATATGTATTCAAGAAGTCGATTTATTTCAGTAATGAATGAATGGACTGGGGGTGACGTTATGTCCAAAATGAGCAAGACACTAACTGTTCTTGTTAAAAAGCAAGTGTTGGCTGAGAAAGTGCCTCTTCGTGATGTTGTTGAAATGGTGTTTATTATTGAAGATCGCATGAATGAAATGCGATTGATTGAAAATGCATCGCTTTAGGATGATCTCTCTATGAGCCAAATTGAGGTCTCTGCGTCCGAGAGCAGACTAAAAGAAACTACTGAAATTCAAGAAATGCGTCCTGAGACAGTTAGTGGGTTGCATGAATTGCATGATATTGTATCTGCTGTTAAGAATGAGGTACCTTTGGATTCGATAGAAAAATCCATTAGGGTGCCTACAAGAAATAACAGCTTGGAAGGTAAAGAACACCCAGCTACTGGCGTTCCATTCGTTCTCAAGGAGGTTGAAACGGATACAGGTAAGTTTATTGAGGTTGTCGTTCCAGATTTTTCAGAGCACACAGCATTCGAAACTAATTTGCCCGAAAGTATGTATACAGGGAGTGATTATACTCAGTTCTCGTACTGTAATACTGAGTTGAAAAATGCATTTGATGAAGGCAAACTTGACGAATCAAAATTTTCTGAGCGTCAATTGGAGCAAATTAGGAATGGTGATCAACCTCAAGGATTTACTTGGCACCATAATGAAGAGAAGGGGTGTATGCAACTTGTCGATTCTGCTATTCATGATCAAACGGCGCATACAGGTGGAAAATCAATATGGGGCGGAGGGAGCAATGCGAGATGAAAAAAATGGTGGATACTATGTCCGTTAAGTGGAAATACCCGATACATGTTACCAAAAATCAAATAGATGAAGCTCTGAAGCAATTAGGCGTAACACTTCCCGATGACTATATTGAGGTAGTAGCTCTCAATAATTCTGCCTCTCCTGAACCTCATTGCTTTAAGTTGGAGAATGGCGAAGAGAAAGTGATGAGCTATCTATTAAGTTTTGATCTTTCAGAAAAACGTAATATTGTATCTGTATGGAATGAAATGCGAAACGTATTGCCTGTCAATGTGTTTCCAATTGCTGACGACCCATTTGGCAATTTTATTGCCTACCAGTTCGATAAAGTGGAAAACCCTCATTTGGTTTATTGGAACCATGAGCTACGTAAATTATCAACAATTACTGACACGTTTACTGATCTTCTGAAATCATTAACGTAAGCGGTCGTGTTTTTCCTTAAGATACTGTGAGCGGGTTTATTGAATAGTCGCTTATAAAGATGGTAAGACATCGTCAGTTTTGTCAATCTACCATTGGAGTGACGTAGAAATGTATTTTTTCAACCCTACCTAAATGGCTCAACTTACCCCATCACAGCTTCCAGGTTTGCGTGAAGATGGAGGCTTGTTTCGTGAGCTTGATGTTCTTGAACGTCTGCGTAGCGACCTGCCCGATGGTTATGAGATTTTTCACGAAGTTAACTGGCACAGTATTCACGATGGCATAGACCGGCATGGCGAAGTTGATATCGTTGTGCTCAGTCCTGACGGTAATGTCCTGTTGATGGAAGTAAAAGCGGGCCAGGTATTGCTGCGCGAAGGCGGAATTTTTAAGCTTTACGGGCAGCAGGAAAAAGATGTCGCCCGGCAATGTCGTGTGCAATATGCGGGTATGGTTGCACGCCTGAAACAAGCTGGACTGCATCCCTATCTGACAAACTGTCTTGTACTGCCTGATTATCAAGTCCCTGTCGGGCAAGTTGTATCCATTCCGCGTGAGCGCATCATTGCCGCCGATGAGTATGACCAACTGGCAAGCCGTGTTCAAGCGTTGCTGGTAGGGGGTGGCGGCACGGCTGTCGTGGAGGATGTGCGCCGATTTCTGGCCAACGAATTTAAAATTAGTCCGGCTATCGCAATTTTGCGCGATCAATTGCATGGCGCTACCCAACGGCTGTCAGATGGATTAGCCGTATGGGTGTCGAGAATATCGCATCCGTCTGGTGTGGTTCGCATCCAGGCGACGGCGGGTTCTGGTAAAACACAGCTGGCCTTACGACTGCTGGAAAATGCAGCAGCCAAAAAAGAGTCGGCGCTGTATGTCTGCTATAACCGTCCATTGGCGGACACAATCGCACGCATTGTGCCTGCTCGATCCATAGTGGCGTGTTTTCATGAGCTGGCCGTTGAATATTACCGCCGGAATCGTGGTGAGCCTGATTTCAGTAATCCTGAAATATACAAAATGGCGATTGATGCATACCATCAGGATAGCGAGAGCTTTTCACCGAAATACGATCTGCTGATAATAGACGAAGGTCAGGATTTCGATCCGCAGTGGGTAGCCAGTCTGTTGCCTCTGCTCAAACCATCTGGACGACTCTATCTGATGGAAGATGAGTCACAACGCTTGTATGATCGTGAAGCCTTTGATCTCCCTGATGCGGTCATACTGAATTGCAACGACAATTACCGTAGTCCGCGAGCGGTGTGTCAGGTCATCAATGCACTTGCTCTAGTTGCGCCTGCCATTATTAGCAAAAGCCCCTATCAAGGCGATTTTCCTGAGTTTTTACAATATCATTCAGAACCCACCCTAATTGAGCAAACCGAACTGGCGGTCAAGAGCTTACTGGGGCAAGGCTTCGCGCTGATGGATATCGTGATTTTGACAGGACATGGTCGTGGTAAGTCAAAGCTATTGAATTCAGAGTACATAGGTCGCTTTACGACACACAGATTTACCGGCACCTACACGCGTGATGGCGATCCGGTCTGGAGCGATGGCGAGCTAATGATCGAATCCATCTATCGTTTTAAAGGTCAGAGTGCACCTGCCATCATACTCAGCGAATTGGATTTCACCGAGTTGACCGCACAGGAACGCCGTAAGATGTTCGTTGGCATGACACGTGCACAACTCAATTTGCAGATCGTACTGTCACAGCAGGCAGCGGCCTGTATAGGCAGTGTTCTGGGATAATAAAATGGAGTGAATAGTATGGAATCGAATTACTACTGAGGAAACAGGTAACTCCCATGATTAAACATTTACTGCTTGTTATATTTTTCTCTGCTATTTCAGTCGCACACGCTGAAGATCAACTTATTTTAAAAAATGGCGCTGAAATTTATCCTACCAGACCTGACGGGCAACGTGACTGGCAGGCTAATCATTACCGGGTTGAGAACGGACAGGCCGTTCCTATTCGAACGGATGGGCAACGTGATTGGAGTGCCAATGTTTATCGTGCAGAGGGTGATCGTGTTGTCCCAGTGAGACCCGATGGGCAGCGAGATTGGAAAACGCCAGTCCAACAACGTTAATTGTTACACATTTAGAAAAATTGCTGAACACCACTGAGATATGAAAAAATACTTTGAAAAATACATCCTAATAACCGTTTTAATGGCTATTGTTGTTTTCTCTTGGATGAAACCCTTGGATATAACCGCTGAGCGACAAATTGATGATGGATTCAAGCGTGCAGTAGCCAGTTTTGCTGTGGCGCGTGTGCTTAATGGGGTGATCTCGGTTGCTCAGGGTACGGAAATATCTATTTCGCTAGGTGTGGGGGCTACTCTGGCTCCAGGGCAAATTCTGGATCCGATAAACGACTTGGTGGAACAGTTTTCGGAATTGATGCTTATCGCCAGCATTGCCTTCGGGGTTATGAAAACCCTGCTCATTATCGGTAGTTCTTGGGTATTTTCAGCATTCCTGTCAGCCGTGGCATTGGCTTGGGCAGGATTTAAAGTGACCGGGCGTATGCCGCCGGTTCTGTTGACGAAAAGCCTACTAATTTTCATTTTTATTCGTTTTTCTGTGCCGCTGGTCGCTGTTGGAAACGACATTGTTTTCAAATTGTTTTTGGAAGACAAGTTCAATAAAAGCCAGATAGCTATCGAGAGTAGTAAGACGAAACTCATACTGATGAGTTCGCCGGCGGTCACTTCACCTGCATCCCTTGCAGCACCCCATCAGCCCGTAACACCTCAGCCAGCTCAAAATAATGGTTTGCTGGGCCGTGCGAAGGGAGTTTTCGAATCTGCTTCTCAGACTGTTGCGTCTCTTCCTCAGGTTGTCGAAAACAAAATAGATCAAGTAAGGCAGAAATATGATCCTAAGCCGTACATAGATAATTTGGTTAAACAAGCAGCTAACCTTGTGAATGACATTATCAATCTGATCGTCGTGTTTGCTTTGCAGACGATAGTTATTCCATTGGGCTTGATGTGGCTGCTGTATCGTTCATGCTTGGCGTTGATTGATTCTGCTGGTCGGAGGCATGAGTCGAATTGATCGAAAGCCAAAAACTGACTCAGTTTGCCTATGTGCTAAGTATGAGAGTTCGTATCTTGTAATAGCACATTCTGCCGCCATGCTGAGAGTGTTTCAATCCTTGATAGTTATAAAATATTCACATGCGTCAATGTAAGACCAGCATTTCTATAGGAGTATACATATGAACGACAACGATCTGAAAGCACTGCAAGCAGCCGTCCTGCTTCTCGAAAACCCCAGTGTCGGGGCTAAGATCGCAAATATCGTTGGAACTCCAATTGAAGCGGTGATTGCACGTTTGCCTGATAAAGCAATCAAGACCATCAGTGTCGCAACACAGAAAGCGATACATGGAGCGTTAAGGTTATCCTTGAAAACCTTAACGCTCAATGATCCAAGCTCGGTTTCAGAACCGCCGGAATCATCAAACTGGTGGCACATGGCCGCTACGGCGGCAACCGGCGCTGTCGGTGGTGCATTTGGATTGATAGCACTGACAATTGAGCTGCCAATTTCGACAACAATCATGATGCGTTCTATCGCCGATATTGCCAGAAGCGAAGGCGCGGACATGCAAGATTTGCAAACGCAATTTGAATGCGTTCAAGTTTTGGCGCTTGGCGGCCCATCCAGCAGCGATGACTCCGCTGAAATTGGCTATTTTTTGGCGCGTGAGGCAATGAATAAAGCAGTATCTGAAGCGGCTGCGCATATTGCAAAAAATGGACTTAAAAAAGAGGCCGCGCCTGCAATAGTCAGGCTGATAACTCGAATCGCAGAGCGTTACTCCATTAACGTGACTGAGAAAGCCGCAGCTCAACTTGTTCCTGTCGTTGGTGCCGTAGGGGGCGCATTGATAAATACGGTTTTTATTGATCATTTTCAGAATATGGCGCGAGGACATTTCACAGTTCGCCGCTTGGAGAGAAAATACGATCCTGTACTTGTGCGTCAGAAATATACCGAATTTAAATTGTCGCACGGCTGAAAAATGTTACTGGGGTTTGATTGCCAACCGATGCCAGTACATGTTTTGACTTCTCTGTGTGCGAGGGTGTGACTAGTACTCCTGGTTCGGTAAGAGAAGCCATGTCCGCTGAATTGCATGCCCGGAAGCTGCTCGTCGCGAACGACGGCAGTGTCTCGCAAGCCGAACTTCGCCAATGAAAATTGGGTGAATGAAAGAGGTCATTCGTCCTGTATATTTTTGTCGGTTGCCCGAGCATGAATATGACTTTTCGTGGACAGCGCTTTTCATCAACTATCCGCCCCGGGTTCTGCATACAGCCGTCCTGACAGCAGGCTGGCGGACACAATCAGCGCGGCCCCCAACCAGTCGCGCAATTGCATCGCCTCGCCTGCAAGATAATAGGATGCGATTGCAGCAATAACTAATTCGAATAAAAACAACAACATAGCTCGATTAGCCGGCATATGGGTGACGCCATATTGCACCGCAAAGCTGACCGCGCACAGCGCGATGCTGAGCAACCCCAGTATCAGCCAGGCTTGCGTGCCGATTCCTTGGACCGGCCAGCCGCCCTGCCACCATAACAACGGTGCAGTCAGCAGCGCCGTCCCCAGCCAGATGCTGAATGTTTTTGTTTCTACGCTAAGACAAGTTGCCCGCCGCGACACCACGTTGGACAGCGCAAAACCAATACCTGCCGACAAGCCTGTCCACTCAGCGATGTTTTGCGGGAACGGCATGCCCAGTGCAGGTTCCCACAGCATGATGAATGCACCGGCCAGCGACAAGGCGATGACCAGATACCCATAGCGATTCAAGCGTTCACCGAGCAGCCAGTAAGAAAACAGAATGGTCCAGACCGGCGCCAGATAGAACAACAGCAGCACACGCATCACCTCGCCGTGCAGCATCGCCAGTACATAGCCGAAATTAGCCCAGCCGGCACTGAGCAACAGCAATAAGGCCCACCAACCCGCAGTGGAAAATTCGCGCCACACGCGCGGCAACATGAATGCACCCAGCAGCATCGCCAGCGAATAGGTGATCATCGTCCCCATCGGGCCGGATATACCGGCGGCCTGCAACACGCGGTAGGGATACCAGATTAGCCCCCACACCAATGCACCGCTCAAGATTCCTGCGACCGGCATTACATTTTGTTTTGATGACACCTGTCCGCCCTTTATAATACCCGCCACTTTCGACGCTGCTAAAACTGTTAATGAATCCAGATCTCAATCGTTTGCAACCCTACCCGTTTCAGAAACTCGCCGCATTGTTCCGCGCGGTCACACCGAACAGGGACTTTTCAGCGATCAGCCTGTCCATCGGGGAGCCTAAGCACCCCACGCCGCAATTCATCAAGGAGGCGCTGACCGACAACCTCGATGGCCTGGCCAGCTACCCGACAACCGCAGGCACCGACGCGTTGCGCAGCACAATAGCCGATTGGCTGTCGCGGCGCTACTGTATCCCTGCGCCTGATTTCAAAACTCAGGTATTGCCGGTGAACGGCAGCCGCGAGGCCTTGTTCGCTTTCGCGCAAACAGTCATCGACCGCAGCCGCCCCGATCCTGCCGTGGTATGCCCCAATCCGTTCTACCAGATTTACGAAGGCGCATCGTTTCTGGCAGGTGCCACGCCCTACTTCCTAAACACGTTGCCCGAAGATAACTACGCGCTGAATTTCTCGCAGTTACCCGTCGATGTGTGGCAGCGCACCCAGCTGATTTACGTCTGCTCGCCCGGCAATCCGACCGGACATGTGATGCCGCTGAGTGAGTGGAAAACGCTGTTCGAGATGTCCGACCGTTACGGGTTTGTGATCGCCTCGGATGAATGCTATTCAGAAATATATACGGATGTCCCGCCGCTGGGCGCGCTGCAAGCCGCACAGCAACTGGGACGCTGCGACTATCGCAATCTGGTGGTATTTTCCAGCCTGTCCAAGCGTTCCAACGTGCCGGGAATGCGCTCGGGCTTTGTCGCAGGCTGCGCCCGCGTGATCGAAAAATTCGCGCTGTACCGCACCTACCACGGGTCGGCGATGAACCCGGTGATCCAGTCTGCCAGTATCGCGGCATGGAATGACGAGGCGCATGTCGCAGAAAACCGCCGCCTGTACACCGAAAAGTTTGCACGCGTAGTGGAAATTCTGGCGCCCGTGTTGCCCGTATCCCGGCCTGATGCCGCTTTTTATCTGTGGATACGCACCCCGATTGCAGACACGGCCTTCGCGCAGGCGCTGTATCGCGATTATAATGTGACGGTATTACCGGGCAGCTTCCTTGCCCGCAGCGCGCAAGACATTAACCCCGGAGAGAATTTCGTACGTCTGGCACTGGTCGCCAGCGTTGATGAAACCGTGGAAGCCGCACAAAGAATTGCCGAATTCAGTCGTCAACTCGCTTCTAGTCTCTAGTCGCCAGTTCAAACAAAACCCGCGCAGCGGACAACATCAACTAACGTCTAGCATCTGACCGCTAGCCACTTTTTTAATTAAGGAATGAACATGGATCAATTACAGAAAATCATCGAAACCGCTTTCGAACGTCGCGCCGAAATCACCCCGCGCAATGCCGATGCGCAACTGAAAGAAGCCGTTGATGCCGTCATCACCCGACTGGACAATGGCACGCTGCGCGTAGCTGAAAAAATCGACGGCGAATGGTTCACGCACCAATGGCTCAAAAAAGCCGTACTACTGTCATTCCGTCTGGAAGACAACGCCTTCATCAAGGGCGGCTTCACCAACTATTATGACAAAGTGCCCTCAAAATTCGCCGACTACAACAGCCGCGATTTCCGCGAAGGTGGTTTCCGCGTCGTGCCACCGGCCGCCGCCCGCCGCGGTGCCTACATCGCCAAGAACGTAGTGCTTATGCCCTCTTATGTGAACATCGGCGCCTATGTGGATGAAGGCACCATGGTAGACACCTGGGCGACCGTCGGCTCCTGCGCGCAGATCGGCAAAAACGTGCACCTGTCGGGCGGCGTCGGTATCGGCGGTGTGCTCGAACCCGTGCAGGCAAACCCGACTATCATCGGCGACAACTGTTTTGTCGGCGCACGATCGGAAATCGTCGAAGGCGTGATTCTGGAAGACAACGTGGTCATTTCGATGGGCGTGTTCATCGAAATGACCACGTTGTCTTCCAGAATCACGCGGTCATTTCGATGGGCGTGTTCATCGGCCAGAGCACCAAGATTTACGATCGCGAGACCGGTACCGTCACCTATGGCAGAGTACCTGCAGGATCGGTCGTGGTCAGCGGCAGTCTGCCTTCTCCGGATGGCAAATACAATCTGTACTGCGCGGTGATTGTAAAGAAAGTCGATGCCAAGACCCTGTCCAAGGTCGGCATCAACGAACTGCTGCGCGGCATTTAAACAGCTTGTAGCTTGTGGCTTGTAGCTACCGGCTGCTCTTTCAAGGAGTTTACGATGATCGTCACACCTTTGCTGAAGCTGGCGGCCGACAAGCAAGCCTCCGACCTGTTTTTCTCGGTCGGCGCGCCGGTCAACATCAAGATCGACGGCATCGCCATGCCGGTCAATGCACAGATCCTCAGCCCCGATGTCATCAAGCGCATCGCTTACGAGATGATGTCTTCCAAGCAGATCATGGATTTCGAATCCAGCCTGGAGATGAACTTCTCCTACCGCGAAGACGGTCTGGGCAATTTCCGCGTCAACATCTTTCGCCAGCGCGGCGACATCGCGATCGTAATCCGCTATATCCGAGGAAAAATCAACGATATGGAGGAGTTGCGCCTGCCTGCCGTGCTCAAGTCGCTGATCATGGAAAAGCGTGGACTGGTGCTGGTGGTTGGTGCGACCGGTTCAGGAAAGTCCACCACGCTGGCTTCGATGATCGACTATCGCAGCAGCACCCAGACCGGGCATATTCTGACCATCGAAGACCCGATCGAATACATTTTCAAGCATGACAAGTCGATCGTGAACCAGCGTGAAATCGGCACCGACACGCTCAACTACGAAAACGCCCTGTCGTGCGGCATGCGCGAAGCACCCGATGTGCTGATGATAGGAGAAGTGCGTGACCGCGAGACATTGAAGCACGCGCTGATATTTGCGCAAACCGGACACTTGTGCCTGACGACGCTGCATGCGAACAACAGTTATCACGCGCTCAATCGCATCGTCAATTTTTTCCCCTACGACTCACGTCAAAGCGTGCTGTCCGACCTTTCCATGTGTTTGCGCGCCGTAGTTTCGCAACGCTTGGTTCGCAACAAACAGGGTAAACAGGTACCCGCGGTGGAAGTATTGCTGAATACCACACTGATCGCCGACATGATCAAGAACGACGAAATCGAGAAGATCCACGAGGCGATCGATAAAAGCGTGTCTGCCGGTTCCCAAACCTTCGAACAGGCGCTCTACAGGCTGTTTAAAACCGGCGTCATCAGCAAGGAAGAAGCGATGCGCAATGCCGATTCGGCCAGCAATCTGTCCGCAATGGTTGATTTTTCTGAGCGCACCAACACCATGACGACGCCGTCTTATTCGCCCGGTCAGGTAACTGACAAAACCACCTCGCCGCAATCCGATTTTAGCGGTATCAAACTCGATCTGGACATCTCTTGATTAAGTTATACGGCATTAACAATTGCAGCACGGTTAAAAAGGCGCGTGACTGGCTTGCACAACATGACATTACGGTCGAATTTCATGACTTCAAGAAATACGGCCTGGATGCAGAAACCGCGAAAAACTGGCTGCAACAACGCGAGCACAACGATCTGATCAACCGCAAAGGCCTGACCTGGCGCGGACTGACAGACGAACAAAAGCTGGGCGTTAAAGATGAAGCATCCGCACTGGATTTAATGACAGATAAAACCAGCGCCATCAAACGCCCGTTGCTCGAACAAGATGGCCAGCTGCTGCATGTCGGTTTCGATATCACAGCTTATGCCCGAATATTTAACGTGAAAGATCCATCATGACCGAAACGCTCGAACTCGCAAAGGCGCTGATTGCGCGCCGCTCACTCACACCGGACGATGCAGGCTGCCAGGAAATTCTGATCGAACGTCTTGAAAAAACAGGTTTTATCGTCGAACGCATGCGTTTTGGCAATGTCGACAATTTCTGGGCGCGTCGCGGCATAGACAGCCCTGTTGTGGTGTTTGCCGGGCATACCGATGTCGTCCCCTCGGGCCCTGAATCCTCATGGTTCAGTCCTCCTTTCGAACCGACCATTCGCGATGGTATGCTGTTTGGCCGTGGTGCGGCAGACATGAAAACCTCCGTCGCCGCCTTCATCACCGCGATTGAAGCCTTCGTCGAAGATCATCCCGACCACGACGGCTCGATCGCCTTGCTGATCACCTCAGACGAAGAAGGCGTGGCGATAGACGGCACGGTGCGGGTGGTCGAAGCCTTACAGGCCCGCGGTGAAACGCTGGATTACTGCATCGTCGGCGAACCCACGTCGAACAAGCTGGTCGGCGACATGATCAAGAACGGACGGCGCGGTTCGCTGTCCGGCACGCTGATCGTTCAGGGCATACAAGGACATATCGCGTACCCCCACCTAGTAAAAAACCCGATCCACATGGTGGCGCCTGCGATCGCCGAGCTGGCCACGACCACCTGGGACAACGGCAACCAATACTTCCCGCCGACCTCCTGGCAAATTTCCAACATCAACGGCGGTACGGGAGCGACCAACGTCGTACCCGGTACCGTGGAAATCCTGTTCAACTTCCGCTTCTCCACCGCCAGCACCGAGCAGGAACTCAAAGACCGCGTGCATGTGATCCTCGACAAACACAACGTCAAGTATGATCTGCAGTGGGAATTGTCCGGCAAACCTTACCTGACGCCGAAGGACAGCCTGGTTGAGGCCATCAGCCACGCGATTGAGCAAAGTTACGGCATCACCCCGGAACTATCGACTTCCGGCGGCACCTCGGACGGACGCTTCATCGCCGACATCTGCCCTCAGGTCATCGAATTCGGACCGTTGAATGCCACGATACACAAACTTAACGAATGCGTCGCCGTCGCCGACATCGAACCACTCAAACTCACCTATCAGCGCACACTGGAAAATCTGCTATGCAAATGACCAATTACTTTTCCGCAGCTTCACAAAATCTGCATACCGTACGCGACTATCTGCGTTTCGCGGTCAGCCGCTTCTATCAGGCAAAATTATTCTTCGGCCACGGCAGCAATGATGCCTATGACGAAGCTGTCTATCTGATTCTGCATACGCTGCACCTGCCGATTGACACCCTCGCTCCCTTTCTTGAGGCGCATCTCACCCCGGCTGAGGGCGCCGAAGTACTGAACATCATTCAGCGGCGCGTCGAGCAGCGCATTCCGGCCGCCTATCTGACCCATGAAGCATTCCTGGGCGACTACAGCTTTTATGTGGATGAACGCGTCATCGTGCCGCGCTCTTTCATCGCCGAGTTGCTGCGTCAACAACTCTCGCCCTGGATCGCAGACCCGGAAGCGATCGCCAGCGTGCTGGACTTGTGTACCGGCAGCGGCTGTCTGGCCATTTTAGCCTCTGATGCCTTTCCAAATGCACGGGTGGATGCGGTCGACTTATCCCCCGGCGCGCTGGCGGTAGCCGCACGCAATGTTGCCGATTACGAGTTAGCGGAACGGATAACCCTGATCGAATCGGACTTGTTTACCAAACTGACCGATTGCAAATATGATCTGATCATCAGCAACCCGCCCTATGTCGATGGGGTGTCGGTAGACGCCCTGCCCCAGGAATATCTGCACGAACCAAAAATGTCGCTGGGCAGCGGCGAGGACGGACTGGATGCCACCCGCGTGATACTCAAATACGCAGCAGAACATCTGACCGACAACGGCATTCTGATTGTCGAAATCGGCCACAACCGCGACATTCTGGAGGCAGCCTACCCCAAGTTGCCGTTTACCTGGCTTGACGTGACAGCAGGTGATCAGTTCGTGTTCATGCTGCATCGCAACGATCTGATTTAATTGAATATATGAGCGTAGAGCACTACGAGAATTTCCCGGTCGCCTCGGTTCTGATGCCGAAACGGCTGCGCAAACCTGTGGCCGCGATCTACCATTTCGCAAGGGCAGCGGACGATATCGCCGACGAGGGAAATCTGCCGGACGATGAACGTCTCCGCCAGCTAGATGCTTTTCGCGCCGAACTGGCTCGTATCGAACGCAACGAGACACCGCTCACCGCGCTGTTTCAAAACCTGGCGTCAACGATCAGACAACACGACCTGCCCCTGCCACCGCATTACGATCTGCTCGATGCCTTCTCGCAGGACGTGGTGACGAAGCGCTATGACAATTACACCGAATTGCTCGATTACTGTCGCCGTTCCGCCAATCCGGTAGGCTGCCTGCTGCTGCACCTCTATCGTGAAGCTACACCGGTCAATCTGGCCTACTCCGACGCGATTTGCACCAGCTTGCAACTGATCAATTTCTGGCAGGATGTGGCAAAGGATTATGCGATCGGACGCATCTACCTGCCGCTGAATGAAATGAAGCAGTTTGGCGTATCTGAAAGCCAGATCACACAAGGCATTTGCGATTTAAACTTTCAACAACTGATGAAATTTCAGGTCGATCGCGCACGTGCACTGATGCAGCAAGGTGCGCCGCTAGGCTCTGTCCTGACTGGCCGCATCGGCCTTGAAATGCGCATGATTATCGCAGGCGGACTGCGCATTCTCGACAAGATCGAAGCCGCCGATTACGACGTATTCCGCCGCCGCCCGGTGCTCCGCCCGTTCGACTGGGTTATCATGTTGTTTAAAAGTGCGCCCTACTCCTATTAAATTATGACTCCAGATCAATATTGCCAAGATAAAGCCGCCGCCAGTGGCTCCAGCTTTTATTACAGCTTCCTGTTCCTGCCATCGGAAAAACGCCGTGCGATCACCGCGCTGTATGCCTTCTGCCGCGAAGTAGACGATGTGGTGGACGAATGCTCGGATGAACAAGTGGCACGCACCACGCTGCAATGGTGGCGCGGTCAGGTCGCGGAAATTTACGGCGGAAAACCGCAGCACCCTGTGGCCCTCGCGCTTGTTCCCGTCGTTGTGCAGTTCAACATGGCGCAGGAGCTTCTGCTGGAAATCATCGACGGCATGGAGATGGATCTTGATCAGCCGCGCTATCAGGATTTCAAGTCGCTGCAACTGTATTGCTACCGCGTCGCCTCAGTGGTCGGTCTGCTGTCAGTTGAAATTTTCGGCTATCAGGATCGTCAGACACTCAAATATGCGCATGATCTGGGGCTGGCCTTTCAGCTCACCAACATCATCCGCGATGTTGGTGAAGATGCCCGGCGCAACCGCATCTACCTGCCGATGGACGAGATGAAACAATATAACGTGACGGCAGCGGATATTTTGAACGGGGTTGAGAGTGAAAATTTCCAGAAACTGATGGCGTTTCAAGTCGAACGCGCGCAGCGTTTCTACGCTCAGGCGCTGGCACAGTTACCCGCCATCGACCGTAAAAACCAGCGCACCGGACTGATCATGGCAGCGATCTACCGCGCAACACTGGATGAAGTGGTCTCCTCCGGCTGCCATGTACTCAAAGAGCGCGTCTCGCTCACCCCGTTGCGCAAACTCTGGCTGGCCTGGATCACCTGGATTAAAAACTAATGAATATTGCCGTTATCGGCGCCGGGTATGCGGGTATGGCGGCAGCCGCAGCGCTTGCCGAAAAAGGCATTCCTGTCACGGTGTTTGAGAGCGCAAGGCACCTGGGTGGACGGGCGCGCGGTGTCACGCATCAAAACACGCAACTGGACAACGGTCAGCATCTGCTGCTGGGCTGTTATCACCAGACCCTGCGCATGATTGAACAGGTCGGCGGCAATCTCGAACAGGATTTTTTGCGGCAGCCTTTACAACTCGATCTGCATGGCCATTTTGCATTGCGCGCGCCGCGTCTGCCAGCCCCGTTCCATCTGTTAGTCGCCTTGCTCCGCGCGCAGGGACTGACTTGGGCTGAACGCCTGAGCGCTGCGAGCTTCATGCTCACCTTGCGCCGGATGAATTTCAAACTCCCCTCCCCCATGCACGGACGAGTGCCAGGAGGTGAGAACGGCGATATCACGGCGACAGAGCTGTTCGCCCTTCACGGACAAAGCCCGGCGCTGGTGCATAAACTCTGGGAACCGCTGTGTATCGCCGCGCTGAACACACCCGTTGCTATCGCTTCCGCCCAGGTACTGCTCAACGTACTGCGCGATGCCCTCAATCAAAAACGTGAAGACAGCGACATGCTGATCCCGCGCATCGACTTCACGGCCCTTTTCCCGCAACGCGCAGCACACTATATCGAACAACGTGGCGGCGCGGTTCTCACCTCTTGCGGCGCGGCATCCTTGCGCCCGGTTGAACAAGGGATCGAAATTACCACCGATCAAGGCTGCCCCGAGTCAGGCCAAAGGGTTGCCATGACATACAGCCACGTCATCTGCGCGATACCGCCGACAACAGCTGCAAAACTGTTAGAACCGATTCCTGAACTCGCCGATGTCGTCAAGCTGATCCAGGCATTGCGGCATCAGCCGATCTACACCGTGTACCTGCAATATCCGTCACACGTCAGGCTGCCGCACCCGATGCTGGGTCTGCATCAGCGCATCAGCCAATGGCTGTTCGACAAGGGGCAGATCGCGGATCAACACGGCCTGATCGCCTGTGTGATCAGCGCGGAAGGCTTGCATCAGGATTGGTCACAGAATGAACTGGCCCTGAAGGTGATCGCCGAGCTGCATGCAGAATTCGGTATCAACGACACACCTTTATGGCATAAAGTTATCGCGGAAAAGCGCGCCACGTTCGCCTGCACACCCGACTTACAGCGCCCCGATCAGCAGACGCCGATGCCCTCTTTGTTGCTGGCCGGCGATTACACAAAAGGCGATTACCCCGCCACGCTGGAAGGCGCGATACAAAGCGGCCTGCGTTGCGCCGAACTACTCAGTTCATCGTTTTAGGTTTACGGTTTTCTGGAAGTTGTGAACTGGAAACTGGAAACCGGGGGTCATTCGTGACACAATCGCGTATCTTTCGCCACAAAAATTCAACTCATCAAGCCTTATGACAACAGAATCCATCCTCCCTCAGTCCGAAATAGCCGCGCACCCGCAAGACGAAAACCAGATTATCACCGAGCGCCGCAACAAGCTGGCAGCCATCCGCAAAGCGGGAATCGCATTTCCGAACGATTTCGATCGCACGCATCTGGCGGGTGACTTGCACGCCAACTTCGGTCAACTGACGACTGAAGAACTGGAAGTTCAGCAGGTAAAAGTCGCGGTGGGCGGACGCATGATGTTGAAGCGCGTGATGGGCAAAGCCAGTTTTGCCACCTTGCAGGACATGAGCGGGCGTATCCAGTTGTTCATCAGCAACGGTGATATCGGCGAGGAGGCCCATGGCGCGTTCAAGCATTACGATCTGGGCGACATTTTGGGTGCCATCGGCGTACTGTTCAGGACCAAGACCGGTGAATTGTCGGTGCGCGTAACGCAAGTGCGCATGCTGACCAAGTCGCTGCGTCCGCTGCCGGAAAAGTTCCACGGTCTGGCCGATCAGGAGCAGAAATACCGCCAGCGTTACCTGGATCTGATCACCAACGAGGATGCGCGCCGCGTATTCGTCACGCGCACCAAAATCATCCAGGCGATACGCGAATTCTTCATCAATGAAGGCTATATGGAAGTGGAAACGCCGATGATGCACTCGATTCCCGGCGGCGCATCAGCAAAACCCTTCGAGACCCATCACAACGCACTGGATATGCAGATGTTCCTGCGCATCGCGCCCGAGTTATACCTGAAGCGACTGGTGGTCGGCGGCTTCGAAAAAGTGTTTGAAATCAACCGTAATTTCCGTAACGAGGGGCTCTCTACGCGCCACAATCCGGAATTTACGATGCTGGAATTTTACGAAGCCTATCGCGATTACAACTATCTGATGAGCTTCACCGAAAAGCTGCTTCGCGAGGTCGCGCAAAAAGTACTGGGCACGACACTGATCAGCTATCAGGGCAAGGAACTTGATTTAGGCCTGCCGTTCCACCGCCTGACCATGGTGCAGGCGATCCAGAAATATCACCCGCAATTCACCACCGAACAGCTGTCTGACCGCGACTTCGTACTCGGCGAACTGCAGGATCTGAAGGCCAAACACAAACCGGACGACGGATTAGGTGGCCTGCAACTATCGCTGTTTGAGGAATTGTCCGAAACGCTTCTGTTCGAACCTACCTTCATCATCGACTATCCGGTAGAAGTCTCGCCCTTGGCGCGCAGCAGCGATGCCAACCCTTTGATCACCGAGCGTTTCGAACTGTTTGTGCTGGGACGGGAGCTGGCCAACGGCTTCTCTGAGTTGAACGACGCTGAAGATCAGGAAGCCCGCTTCGATGCGCAGGTTGTCGCGAAAGAAGCCGGCGATGAAGAGGCGATGTTTAAAGACAATGACTATATACGCGCGCTGGAATACGGCCTGCCGCCGACCGCAGGAGAAGGCATCGGCATCGACCGTCTGATCATGATGCTGACGGACAGCAATAGCATCCGCGATGTGATCCTGTTCCCGCAGATGCGCCCGGAATAGGCCGACTCTATTCACCGGTGAAACTGCGTTGGCTTCCACACTCGCTCCTTGCCGCCTTGTTTGACCTTCGAAATAGAGCTGGATTGTTATGATTGATAGCGACACCCGCTCCCGCGTCCTTCAGCTTTATCCGATGCTGCAGGAGTTGCCAGCCGCCGAGCTTGCGCTAGCCAGTCTGATGTTGATTCCGGCAGGAACGGTGATGTTCGACGAAGACCAGCCCTGCCAGGGATTTCCGCTGCTGTTATCCGGCAGTCTGCGCGTGATCAAGTCATCCGCCAACGGGCGTGAGTTGCAGCTGTACCGGGTCATGCCAGGCGAGAGCTGCATACTCACCAGCAGCTGCCTGCTGGGTGATACCCGCTATCAGGCGCGCGGCATCGTCGAAGAATCGCTCGAAATGGTCATGTTGCCCGCCACCGTTTTCCACAGTTTGCTCCGTACATGCGACGCATTCCGCCGCTATGTGTTCCAGCTTTTTACCGAGCGGCTCACTGATATGATGGAACTGGTCACGGCGGTTGCGTTCCAGAAACTCGATCAGCGTCTGGCCGGCCTGCTGGCGGGAAAACCCAGCCCGCTGCTAGCAACTCACCAGACCATCGCCGACGAACTCGGCAGCGCTCGCGAGATGATCAGCCGCCTGCTCAAGGGATTTGCCGAACAGGGCTGGGTCAGACTGGGTCGCGAACAGATCACCGTGACCGACCTGGCCGCACTCAAAAAATTCGCCACATTTTGATTTACTTCAAAAACAGCAATTGCTCACGCGCAGTCCTCTTTACTGACCGCACGGCCCGCCCCTTGCGGGTGTCACTACATTTTTTCCTTATGTGAGGTTTATCACAGACGGCAGCAGATAATTGTTCTATTCTGCGCACTCCCCTAATACACCCAAGGAATGCAAAATGAAAACTAACGAAGGAACGATTGATCGCGCACTGCGCGTCATTGCAGGACTGGCACTGATCGCACTGGCTGCCACCGGCACCATCGGCGCATGGGGCTATATCGGTGTGGTGCCCTTGCTGACTGGCATTATCGGCATTTGCCCGGCGTACTCGATCTTCGGCATCAACAGCTGCCCGATGAAAAAATAAGCACTCAATCGAATACCCGCTGCGCCCGACAGGTTTTACGGCCTGCCGGGCGTTTTTCATTAACCAGATGAGTTTATAATCCTGCCATGAAAAGCACTCACCACATCGACTTACAAGTCACCGGCATGCATTGCGCGTCCTGCTCTGCGCGTCTGGAAAAAGCATTGAATCAGCTCCCCGATGTCGAAGCCTCGGTGAGCATTGCCACCGAAAAAGCGCACATTGCCTATAACCCGGACAAGATTACGGTCAGCGAACTGATAAAGGCCATTCAGGACACGGGTTTCAACGCGCATGCACTGCGAGATTTTGCCGCCGAAAAACAGGCGCGCGCCGCCGCCCTGCAGTCGCAGCAACGACAATTCATCATCTCAGCAGGACTGACTACACCGCTAGTTGTTGAAATGCTGTTGATGTTTGCAGGCGTGCATTTCATGCTGCCGACCTGGGTGCAATTCCTGCTCGCCACACCGGTGCAATTCTGGATCGGCCGACGTTTTTATACCGGTGCATTAAGCTCACTGCGTGGCGGCGGTGCGAACATGGACGTGCTGGTCGCCCTGGGCACCAGTGCCGCGTATCTATTGAGTTGCGCGGTATGGCTATGGGATCTTGATCAGCCTGTCTATTTTGAAGCCAGTGCCACGCTGATCACGCTGGTATTGCTCGGCAAACTGCTCGAAGCGCGTGCCAAGAGCAAGACCTCAAGCGCGCTGGAAGCGCTGATCAATCTGCAGCCTAAAACCGCCCATGTCGAACGCGACGGCGTCATGCAGGAACTGGCCGTCGAACAGATGCGCGTCGATGACGTTTTTCTGGTGAGGCCAGGTGAGAGCGTGCCGGTAGACGGCATTATCATCACAGGCATTTCCAGCGTGGATGAAGCCATGCTCACCGGTGAAAGCATGCCGCAAACGAAACAAGCTGATGACAAGGTGTATGCCGCCACGCTGAATGGACAAGGCCTGTTGAAATGCCGCGCACAGGCGATAGGCTCGGACACCCAGCTTGCCGCCATCATCCGTCTGGTCGAACAGGCACAAGGGTCGAAAGCCGCGATCCAGAAACTGGCTGACCGTATCTCCGCCATCTTTGTACCGGTAGTGGTGGGCATCGCGCTTATTACATTTTCCGTGTGGTGGATGATGGGCAGCAGTTTTTCCGTAGCGCTGATCAATGCCGTGGCGGTGCTGGTCATTTCCTGCCCCTGCGCACTGGGACTGGCTACACCGACCGCGCTGGTTGTCGCAACCGGACGTGCCGCCCAGGCGGGCATACTGGTCAAGGATGCCGCCGCCCTTGAGCGCGCGCATAAACTTACCGTATTGCTGGTGGATAAGACCGGCACGCTGACGGAAGGTCGGCCCGTCGTCACCGATGTACTGCCCGGAGCAGGGATCGCCGACACGGAGCTCCTGCAAATAGCGGCAAGTCTGGCACAAGGCTCCACTCATCCGCTGTCGCGCGCACTGACAGACCATGGAAAAATGCAGCACGTTGAACTGACTCAGGTCGTAAACCTCACCGAATTACCGGGTCTGGGTCTGCGCGCTGAGATAGCCGGACAACACTATTTGCTCGGCTCCCCGTCCTTCGCCGGGCAACAGGGCGCAGCACTTGATGAACAACGCATTATCCGGTTGCAGCAGCAAGGTAAGACTGTGCTTGTGATCGCCCGCGAAACTACACCGCTAGGCTACATCGCGGTAGCCGATCAACTGCGCACCAGCAGTCGGGAAGCGGTGGCGAAACTGACCGAAATGGGCATCCTTGTCGTGATGATCAGCGGCGATAATCAGGCAACCGCACAGGCGATAGCACAGCAGACTGGAATTGCCGAATTTCGCGCCGAAGTGCGGCCGGAGGATAAAGCAGCTCTGGTTGAATCATTCAAAGGTGACGGGCAACTGGTCGGTATGGCAGGCGACGGCATCAACGATGCGCCGGCGCTGGCGGCGGCTGATGTCAGTTTCGCGATGAAGAGCGGCAGCGACATCGCCATCGAAGCGGCCGACATCACGCTGATGCGGAGCGATCTGATGAGCGTGGTGGATGCGATTTCACTGTCACGCGCCACGTTAGCGAAAATCCGCCAGAACCTGTTCTTCGCCTTCGGCTATAACGTGCTGGGCATACCTCTTGCCGCATTGGGCATGCTCAACCCGGTTATTGCCGGTGCTGCAATGGCGATGAGTTCAGTATCGGTGGTCGGCAACGCCCTGCTATTGAAACGCTGGAAACAGCAAGAAAATCGAAAATAACCTGTCTGCCTAATGCTTTTCCCAGAAAGCCTGCTGCTTATTAAAGTGTCGAATCGTCTCGTGTAAATTTTTTAAATTCACTGTTAACTCTTTATTCAGACGGCTCTTGATAAACGAGATGACTTCGCTGTGAGCCGGGAGTCTGATCGCCAGATCACCCAGCAGACGATCAGCTACCGCGAAATCGTTGACGCCGCCCAACAGCTCCTGCACTTCAATCAATGCGTCCAGATAGGCTTTAGTCTTGTGCCTATCGTACAGAGCGGCGAAAAATTCCGCGCTATAGCGCAACTTCTTGGTGAGAATGCGCAACGCATGCAACTGGGCCGCATCCAGCGTATGCAAATCCCGCCCCGCCCTGGCATAACGCCGGGCTAAGCGATGCAAACGCCTGCCGGCAAAATCGTGTGTTTCGGGCGCGTGCTGTGCTGCCTCTCGCCAATACGATCCGTTCATCCAGATCGCAAAACGCAGCAGCAACCCTTGCAACGCGCGCGCATCGCAGCGCAGCAAGGCATAACAATCTGAACGGTGTTGCAAGCAGGCCTCCAGCAGCACCTGCATGCACTGCTGCCCTGCAACGCCTTCAATCGTGCAGCGCGCAGGCTTAACTATCTGAGCGATGAACACATCCCATTCGCGTATCCGTCCCAGGTTGACACCCAGAGCGGCCAATTCCTCACGCAAACTGGCTAATATTTCATCGGCGTGAACTTTTTCGGCGATGCGCAACACGACGCGCAAACGCCGCAACGCCACCCGCATCTGGTGCAGATATTCGGCGTCAGTCCCCGCCATTGCCCCGCGCAGATTGCCCTGAAAATGCAGCAGGCAAGACCAGATTAGTGTTTGCAGCCCGTCGGTCAGTCTGTCCGATTTGGCGAGTTTCGGCGCGATGCCTTTAACCGGATGCGCGATGTAGCCTGCCAGCAGGCGAAACCCCTGCTCGGCCTTGCTGACTGTCTCCAGCTCGAATGATACGACTTCAAGTATTGCCTGCGCCAGCTCAAACAATTGCTGAGGAGAGCCTGATTTTAACTCCAGCTCCAGCTCACAGATCGGCGTGCTGTGCGCTGAAGTCTTCACCTCACCGTGATCAATGCAAACTTCGATGATCGCGCCCTGCCAGTTCAACAGTCGGCTGGAACGGTAAAAATCGGTGGTAAAGACCGGCTGTAAACTTACACGCCATGACGGGGGCAGATGCTCGTCCCAAATACCCTGATCCAGATTTGTAAAATCAAGTTTTGCTGACGGCACGGGTACTTCCCATTCATTGCGCTGATGCAGCCCTGCTAAAACCCGCCCGCCTCCCTTCAGCGTTTGCAGCCAACAACCTTTAACACGGCGCAGCCGCAGCGCCATTTTGCTTTGATGCAAGTCGAGTGTTGGCGTATCGTAATAGATATTGTGCAGGCGGCGTGTTTCAGGCACCGTGATCTGATGCGTTTTTAACAGCGAATGCCGTTTGAGACGGGAAAGATCTTCAGGGCTGATGCGCAATTTAAGTTCGGTTTCAATGGCCATGTCTACCTCGAATTAAACGTGCAGGCGTACACTATAGCAGGCGAACTCAATGCCGGCCGCAGCGAATACTAATCTCATTTATACTCACAGCTCAATCCTGCCTGACCTCTATGTCACCTATCCATTGCTTCCCGCCTGTCGA
>JBBRBS010000013.1:0-27460 GCA_038205615.1 Burkholderiales bacterium
TCTCCAGATTGCGTCGCGTCGCCGCATCCATGCGCACGTATTGATCCGCGCTGTATACCTGCAGGCTGCGGATATGGCTGATAGCTTGCCCCTGAGTGAGGCGTGCGTAACCTAACAATGCACCGGCCGCTTCCAGTCCTACGGTGTAATCATCGCAGCCGAATCCTGCCAGATCGAGGGTGGAAAACTGCTGGCACAGTGCACGGCGCGCCGTGTCCAGTTCGAAGTGCCACGAGGGCAGCTGTTTGCAGGCCGCACCAGATTGCAGGACGGCGTTTTCAGCGTGCAGTATTTCAGAGGGTTGCAGGCGTTCCAGCTCAGAGGGCAGATTTTCAACTGCGGTCTCACAGACGAAAAATTGCCCCGATGCCAGATTCAGCCATGCTAATCCCAGACTACCGTGGCGCTGATGAAGGCTCAGCAACAGGTTGTCGCGCTTGTCTTCCAGCAGAGCGGAATCGGTGATCGTGCCGGGCGTGACGATGCGCATTACTTTGCGCTCAACCGGGCCTTTGCTGGTAGCCGGATCGCCGATCTGCTCGCAGATCGCCACCGACAGTCCGAGCTTTACCAGTCTGGCCAGATATTGCTCGGCGGCGTGATACGGGATGCCGCACATCTTGATCGGCGCACCGTTGGAGGTGCCGCGATGCGTCAGCGTGATGTCGAGCAGTTTTGCGGCGCGCTCGGCATCTTCGAAGAACAATTCGTAAAAATCGCCCATCCGGTAAAACAGCAGTCCGTCCGGATGTTCTGCCTTGATGCGCAGAAACTGCTGAATCATCGGTGTGTTTTTCTCTGCGCCGCTCACGCCAATTTGTTCAGCCATAGTTTAAGCAGCCAGACCTTTCAGTGCCGGAGTCAGATGCGGTGCAATGATTGCCAGCAATTTCGGATGGATCTCCGAATTGCCCGCGCAGATGTGTCCGGTCTTGAGGAAAGTGTCTCCACCCGACAGGTCGCTGACCATGCCGCCCGCTTCAGTGATCAGCAAGGTGCCGGCTGCGATGTCCCATGGTTTTAAGCCTGTTTCAAAGAAGCCGTCATAGCGACCCGCGGCCATCCAGGCCAGATCAAGGGCTGCGGAACCCGGACGACGCAGGCCTGAGGTCTGTTGCATCAGATCCTTGAAGATGCCGATGTAGGCATCCATGTGATCGAAGTTGGTATAGGGGAAGCCGGTGCCAATCAGTGCATCCGCCATGTGGATGCGTTTTGATACGCGCAGGCGCTTATCGTTGAGGAACGCGCCACGTCCGCGAGTCGCGGTGAACAGCTCATTTTTGGTCGGGTCGTAAATCACCGCCTGGGTGATGATGCCTTTGTGCTGCAATGCGATGGAGACTGCAAATTGCGGAAATCCGTGCAGGAAATTGGTGGTGCCATCCAATGGATCGATGATCCAGACGAACTCGGATTCGCCGTGAGCGCCGCTCTCTTCTGCTAGAATCGCATGGTCGGGATAGGCATCCAGCAGTGTCTGGATGATGGTCTGCTCGGCGGCACGATCAATTTCACTGACGAAATCTGCATGAGACTTCTTGGTGATGCTCAGGTGGTCGATCTTGTCTGTGCTACGGTGAATTAGATTGCCGGCGCGACGTGCGGCCTTCACCGCGATGTTGAGCATTGGATGCATATTTACGACCTTTTTGATGAAATTGCCTCGCGTGCGCTGGCCTGTTTCAGGCAGCATTCGCGGCAAGGCGGTTTTCGAGTTTAATGAGCGGTAGAATCTAGTAGCGTATTCTAGTTGGAATTGAGCTTTGTATAAACATAAATAACAGTCGCTAGTCTTCAGACGCTGGTTTGTTCAACGCGATACCGTGCAGCAGACAAAACCAACTCACGAATAGATACTGCCGAATAACGTCTTTACTGATCAGAAATATGGCTAAATATGTTAAATAATGTCAGAGTCGTCCTGAGTCACACTACTCACCCGGGCAATATCGGGGCTGCGGCACGTGCGATGAAGACGATGGGGTTGCACCATCTGTACCTGATCAATCCGCGCCATTTTCCCGATCCGCAGGCATCTGCAATGGCTGCGGGCGCCGACGATGTGCTGCAAAACGCGGTGGTATGCGGCTCGATCGACGAGGCTTTAGAGGGTGTGGTGCTGACCGTGGGCATGACGGCAAGACTGCGGGACATCTCCTGCGAAGTGATGTCGCCGCGCGATGCGATGCCGCAGGTCGTGCAGCAGGCGGCTGTGCAGTCGGTGGCCTTGCTGTTCGGTACCGAAATGTCAGGGCTGACCAACGAGGAGGTGAGTCGTTCGCAGGTGCTGGTGAATATTCCTGCCAATCCTGAATTTTCGTCGCTCAATCTGGCCGCGGCGGTGCAGGTGATTTCATACGAGATGGGGGTTGCAGCAGAAAGCTATCAGCCTGCAGCGCAGCTGGCCCAGCCTGCAGCGCATCAGCAGGTGGAGGGCTTTATGGGCCACCTGGAACAGACGCTGCATGAGATCGGATTTTTCACCACGCAGAACCCGGCACGCATGATGCAGCGTCTGCGCCGTTTGTACGCGCGAGCCCGTCTGGAAGCCGATGAGATCAATATCCTGCGCGGTATATTGAGCGTGACAACCGAGTACAATGCGCGCCTCAAGGCGCGTTACCAGCAGGACAGAGATGTTTAGAAATATTAAAGAAGACATTGCCAGCGTATTCGACCGTGATCCGGCGGCGCGCACCACGTTTGAGGTGCTGACCTGTTATCCGGGCCTGCATGCGCGCGTGATCCATCGCCTGACCAATTGGCTGTGGCATGCAAAATTCAAATGGATGGCGAGATTTCTGTCCTATCTGACCCGTGCCTTTACCGGTATCGAGATTCATCCGGGAGCGACCATCGGACGCCGCTTCTTCATCGATCACGGCATGGGCGTCGTGATCGGCGAAACGGCAGAAATCGGCGACGACGTGACGATGTATCACGGCGTGACGCTGGGTGGAACCTCGTGGCGGCACGGTAAGCGCCATCCCACGCTGGGCGACGGCGTCGTGGTGGGTGCGGGGGCAAAGATACTGGGACCGATCACGATCGGTGCGGGCGCCAAGATAGGCTCGAATGCGGTGGTGGTGAAGGATGTGCCGGCAGGGGCGACTGCTGCGGGTATCCCGGCGCGGATTCTGGATGAAGAGAAGAAGAAAACTTCCGGTTTTAATGCCTACGGGATAGGCAACGACCTGAACGACCCCTTATCCAAAGCGATACATGGTTTGCTCGGGCACAGCGTAACGGTGGATCAGCGCATTGATTTTATTCTGCAGCAGCTTGAGAAGATGGGTGTGTGCGTTGAAGAAGAGCGCGCTACGGCCGATAAATTTGACCCCAATCATTTAAATAAAATAGTTGATTAAAAAGTTCGGGTATTATAGTATTTGCTTTACTGATAACCGTGACTCATCGGTTCTGAATCAACTATTACAAGGCTTAGAAATAACATGCGATTGACTACCAAGGGGCGTTTTGCCGTAACGGCAATGGTGGATTTGGCGATGAACGGCGGACGCGGTCCGGTAACGCTCGCGTCCATCAGCGAGCGGCAGAGAATTTCGCTGTCCTATCTGGAGCAATTGTTCGGCAAACTGCGCCGTAACAATCTGGTGGAAAGCGTGCGCGGTCCGGGCGGCGGCTATTACCTGGCCAGAACAGCCAACAAGATCAAGATTGCCGAGATCGTGGTTGCAGTGGATGAGCCGCTCGATGCGACGCATTGCGAGGAAAAGGGTAATTGCCACGACGGCAAGCCTTGCCTGACGCACAATTTGTGGATGGGCTTGAATGAGAAGATTTACGCCTACCTGGATTCGATTAATTTGCAGCAGCTGGTGGAAGGTCAAGCTAAATCCGGCACAGGCGCTACGGCGATCACTATGAATAAGCAGGTCGTCAGATAATCTGTCGTCAAGTCATTCACATCGAGAAAGTTGATACGGAAAATGAAACTACCGATTTACATGGACTATTCAGCCACCACGCAGGTTGATCCGCGTGTTGCCGATAAAATGATTCCCTACCTGACCGAAAAGTTCGGTAATCCGGCCAGTCGTTCGCATGCATTTGGCTGGGAAGCTGATGCGGCGGTGGAACTTGCGCGTGAGCAAGTGGCCTCACTGGTGAATGCCGATCCAAAAGAGATCGTCTGGACTTCGGGCGCGACTGAATCGAACAATCTCGCCATCAAGGGCGCAGCACATTTCTATCAGGGCAAAGGCCGCCATATCGTCACGATGCGTATCGAGCACAAGGCGGTGATCGATACGGTGCGCGAACTGGAGCGCGAAGGTTTTTCGGCGACATATCTTGACCCTGAGCCGAATGGTCTGCTCGACCTTGAAAAATTCAAAGCAGCACTGCGTCCTGACACGATTATTGCCTCCATCATGCTGGTGAATAATGAAATCGGCGTGATACAGGATATTGCGGCGATTGGTGAAATCTGCCGCGCCAAGGGTATTTTGTTCCATGTGGACGCCGCGCAGGCAACCGGCAAGGTTGCAATAGATTTGCAGGCGCTCAAAGTAGATCTGATGTCGTTTTCGGCGCACAAGACTTACGGGCCTAAAGGCATCGGCGCGCTGTATGTGCAGCGTAAACCGCGCGTGCGGCTCGAAGCGCAGATGCACGGCGGCGGTCATGAGCGCGGCATGCGTTCCGGCACGCTGGCGACACACCAGATAGTCGGGATGGGAGAAGCTTTTCGCATCGCGCAGGAAGAGATGGAGTCAGAAAATGAACGCATCAGGATATTGCGCGACCGTTTGATGGCAGGCCTGATGGATATGGAAGAGGTGCATCTGAACGGCGACATGGTTCATCGTGTGCCGCATAACCTCAACCTGAGTTTCAACTTTGTCGAAGGCGAATCGCTGATCATGGCGATCAAGGATGTGGCTGTATCCAGTGGCTCAGCCTGTACATCGGCCAGCCTCGAGCCTTCTTACGTGTTGCGCGCTCTGGGGCGCAGCGATGAATTGGCGCACAGTTCGATCCGCTTCACGGTCGGGCGTTTTACGACAGTCGAGGAAGTGGATTACGTCATTGCGCTGATGAAGGGCAAGATCGACAAGCTGCGCGAATTGTCGCCGCTGTGGGAAATGTACAAAGATGGCATTGATCTGAATACCGTGCAATGGGCCGCACACTAAAGCGGGTAGCTTGTGGCTTGTAGCTAACCGGTTCAGCTACCCGCTACTGACTCAAAAGGAGATAGAAATGGCATACAGCGATAAATTATTGGATCATTACGAAAATCCCCGCAACGTCGGCTCGTTTGACAAGAACGATGAAGGCTTGGGTACCGGCATGGTCGGCGCCCCTGCATGCGGTGACGTGATGAAATTGCAGATCAAGGTTGGAAAAGACGGCATTATCGAAGATGCCAAGTTCAAGACCTATGGCTGCGGTTCGGCGATTGCATCAAGCTCCCTGGTGACCGAATGGGTCAAGGGCAAGACCGTCGATCAGGCGTTGCAGATCAAGAACACGCAGATCGCCGAAGAACTTGCGCTGCCCCCTGTGAAAATACATTGCTCGATTCTGGCAGAAGATGCCATCAAGGCAGCGGTTGCGGATTACAAGGCAAAGCACGGTGCAAACGTTGAGACTTCAGCCTGTACGGGCAGTTGCTAGGCGTTAAGGAGAAGCTGGTATGGGCGTAACGTTAAGTGAAGCAGCGGCAAAGCATGTGCAGAATTTTATCGCCAAGCGCGGCCGGGGTATCGGCTTGCGCATCGGTGTGCGTACCAGCGGTTGTTCAGGCATGGCTTATAAGCTTGAATTTGCAGATGCGCTGGATGAGGATGATCTGCAATTCGACAGTTTCGGCGTGAAGGTGCTGGTCGATCCCAAGAGCCTGCCGTACATCGAAGGCATGGAACTGGATTACACGCGCGAAGGCTTGAACGAGGGTTTCAAGTTCAATAACCCGAACGTGAAAGACGCGTGCGGTTGCGGCGAGAGTTTTCAGGTTTGACGCACAGCTTCGACGTATCAAAAAATCATTTCCAATTGTTCGGGTTGGTGCCGGCCTTTAAACAGGACACGGCGCAGCTGGAGTTAGACTATCGCGCCTTACAGGCTCGGGTACATCCCGACAAATCGGTTCACTTGTCTGATGCCGAGCAGCGTCTAGCAATGCAGCGCTCCACGCTGGTGAATGAGGCTTATCAGATTTTGAAGAGCCCGATCCGCCGCGCTCGCTACTTGTTGCAGCTCAAGGGTGTCGACACCCAGGAAGAAACCAATACGGCGATGCCGATTGATTTTCTGATGGCCCAGATGGAGTGGCGCGAGGCTGTGGTAGACGCCGTTCGGGTGCGCGATGTTGCTGCGCTGGAACAGTTGGAAGCGCGTATGAAAGTTGAAACGCGCGAACTGGAAGCGGCGCTTGCGGTTAAAATGGACACCGAACATGATTATCTGATTGCGGCCGGTTTGGTGCGCAAATTGCGTTTCATGGAAAAACTCGCGGAAGAAATACATTCCGCTTACGACGAAATAGATAATTAGAGCCTGTAGCGGGTAGCCTGTAGCGAGTAGCTACAAGCCACAAGCTACAAGCCACAAGCGATTCCACATGGCCCTCTTACAGATTTCCGAACCCGGTTTGAGCACTGCACCCCACCAGCACAGGCTGGCGGTCGGTATTGATCTGGGCACAACCAATTCGCTGGTCGCCACCGTGCGCAACGGCATCAGCGTGGTCCTTAACGACGAACATGGC
The DNA here is from genome assembly GCA_038205615.1 of Burkholderiales bacterium. Taxonomy (GTDB): domain Bacteria; phylum Pseudomonadota; class Gammaproteobacteria; order Burkholderiales; family Gallionellaceae; genus Gallionella. Next base: position 6,740 of record JBBRBS010000013.1, read on the forward strand.
CGTGCCATGTTGCCCTCGGTGGTGCGCTATGCGGCGGATGGTGCCGTGGTGGTGGGTGAGCCGGCACAAGCCGCACAGAGCGACGACCCGGTCAATACCATCGTATCGGTGAAGCGCTTCATGGGGCGCGGGCTGGCAGACGTGGGTGACACCAGCCGCCTGCCTTATCGTTTCGTCGAATCACTTCCAACCGAATCCCTTGATTCAAACGGGACTAAAGGCTCGGGACCGGTGCATGGGATGGTGCAACTGCGCACCGTGGTCGGGGTAAAGAGCCCAGTCGAAGTTTCCGCAGAAATTCTCAGGGTGTTACGCGCGCGTGCAGAAGCCTCATTAGGTGGCGAGCTGGTGGGCGCGGTGATCACCGTGCCTGCGTATTTCGACGACGCACAGCGTCAGGCGACCAAGGATGCCGCGAAACTCGCAGGATTAAACGTGTTGCGCCTGCTTAACGAACCGACGGCGGCGGCGATCGCCTACGGTCTGGATAACGCGTCCGAAGGGGTGTATGCGGTCTACGACTTGGGTGGCGGCACCTTCGATATTTCCATTCTGCGCCTGTCGCGCGGTGTGTTTGAGGTGCTGGCGGCCAATGGCGACTCTGCGCTGGGCGGTGATGATTTTGATCAGCGCATCCACTGCTGGTTGCTGGAAAAGAATCAGCTATCCGCACTTGCGCCTTGCGATACCCGATTGTTGCTGACGCTGGCCCGTGCCGCCAAGGAGCAACTCACCGAACATCCCGATGCACGCATTACGGCGGTGTTATCCAGCGGTGAGCTGATCGATAACGTGCTGACCCGGGATGAGTTTCAGTCCATGTCGCAAAATCTGATTCAGCGCACGTTGCATCCATTGCGCCGTGCGTTGCGGGATGCAATGCTCGCAGTCACGGACGTCAAGGGTGTAGTGATGGTCGGCGGTGCAACACGCATGCCGCAGGTGCAGCTGGCGGTGGGCGAATTCTTCGGCCAAACGCCGCTGACCAATCTAGATCCCGACAAAGTCGTGGCCCTGGGGGCTGCGATACAGGCCAATCTGCTGGCAGGCAACCGCACGTCTGATGACTGGCTGTTGCTCGATGTGATCCCTTTGTCGCTGGGGTTGGAAACGATGGGCGGGCTGGCTGAAAAAATCATCCCGCGAAACAGCACGATTCCGACCGCGCGTGCTCAGGAATTTACCACCTACAAAGACGGTCAGACCGCGATGAGTCTGCATGTGGTGCAGGGAGAGCGTGAGCTGGTCAGCGATTGCCGCTCGCTTGCGAAGTTCGAATTGCGCGGTATTCCGGCGATGGTGGCTGGCGCTGCGCGCATACGCGTGACTTTTCAGGTGGATGCAGACGGTCTGCTGAACGTGACTGCGCGCGAGATGGGCTGCGGAATCGAGACGGCTATCGTGGTCAAGCCTTCTTATGGCTTGAGTGACGCTGAAATTACCCGCATGTTGCACGATTCCACGCAACACGCGCAGGACGATATGCAGGCCCGCGCTCAGCGCGAGCAGGAAACGGAAGCTAACCAGTTATGCGATGCAGTGCAACAAGCGCTGGTACAAGACGGTGACTTGCTGGACCCGGCGCAACGTGCACACATCGAAGCCAAGGTAGACGAATTGCAGTCTGTTTTGCAGTCCGGCGGGCAATCGCTTATCAAACGCGCCATTACGGCATTGAACGATGCAACCGTCAGTTTTGCTCAGGCACGCATGGATAAAAGCATGATGCGGGCGCTGGCGGGTAAAAACATTTCAGACCTGGATATAAAATAATGACGCAAATCATCGTATTGCCGCATGAAGAGTTGTGCCCGAACGGTGCGCTGTTCGATGCCGTGCCGGGTATTTCCATTTGTGATGCGTTGCTGCAGCACGGAGTCGACATCGAGCACGCCTGCGAAAAATCTTGCGCCTGCACAACCTGTCACGTCATTATCCGCGAGGGGGGGGCGTCGATCAATCCGGCCGACGAACTCGAAGATGACATGCTCGACAAGGCCTGGGGGCTCGAACCGAACTCGCGTCTGTCCTGTCAGGCGCTGGTGGCCGATACAGATCTGGTGGTAGAAATTCCCAAGTACACGATCAATATGGTCAAGGAAGGCTGATATCATGAAATGGATAGACGTACGCGACATCGCGATTGCGCTCGCTGAGAAATTTCCCGATACCGATCCGCGCACGGTGCGTTTTGTCGATCTGCACAATTGGGTGGTTGGTCTGGACGGTTTCGACGACGATCACGGGCATGGCGGCGAAAAAGTGCTCGAAGCGATACAGGCGACCTGGATAGATGAGGCTGAGTGACATGCTGAAGCTCTGGCGTCGTATACCAAACAACTGGCTGTATCTGGCAGGCTTCCTGTTCACAAGCTCACTGATGGGCTTCGGTTTTTATCTGCAATACGTCAAACATCAGGATCCCTGCCCGCTGTGCATGGTGCAGCGCGTGATTTTCATCGCTATCCTGGTGCTGTTCCTGTTAGCCAGTACGCACGGCCCAAAACGTCTGGGCGAGCGCATCTATGCGGCGCTGATCGTGTTGCTTTCCATGACCGGTATCGCTGTCGCCGCCCGCCACATCTGGATACAGCATCTGCCCAAAGATCAGGTGCCCGCCTGTGGCCCAGGTCTGGACTACATGCTCGAAACCATGCCGATGGCCAATGTGTTGAAGGAATTGCTGCATGGCTCCGGTGAATGCGCAGCGCGCGGCTGGACCTTGTTCGCCCTCGGCATTCCTGAGTGGTCGTTGCTGTGCTATCTGGCGCTGGGCGTGTGGGCGGTGCTAATCGCTTTTAAAAGCAAGTAAGCCGCGAAATCTATAACCTGCGTCTGGCGGGCGCGGCAACGATCCGGTGGCGCAGGGTTTATATAGGCTCACCGTTTTCGTCGAGGTAAAATTCGTTCAGTGCGCGTTCTACTTCAGCCATATGAGTGAGTACCGGCCCGCCGCCCATCATGATGCCGATCGAGCAGACCTCCATGATTTCTTCCAGCGTGACGCCGGCACTCTTGCATGAGCGAACGTGCAGTGCGATGCAGTAGTGGCACTGCTGGGTCAGCGCCATGCCCAGCGCGATGAGTTCTTTTTGCTTTTTGTCCAGTATGCCGGGACGCATCGCTTCGGCCATAAAAGCCTGAACCTTACCCATCAGTTTCGGGCGGTATTCGGCGATCAGCTGCAGCCCGCGATGGGCGTGTTCAAGAATCTTGCGTTCGCTGTCCGATCCTTTTGCTTTGTTAGTCATATTTTCACCTTGGTTGTAACGGTTATTAAGTGATTCTCTTGTTGTCATTCTGGCAGGCTGTCGAGACAAATGAAGTCCGACATTCCAACACAGCTTTCATTATCCGCACGCGCCGATCGCGCCGCAGCTGGTGCAGAACTCGCAACCATCCTTCTTGATCAGTGTGGCATTGCCGCACTCCTTACACACTTTGCCGGTCAGTGCTTTGATCGTGGTGGGTTTGATCTGACCTTCGGGAATTTCCAGCACGCCCATTTGCTGCACCGGATAGCCGTGTTCGTCCAGCACGCCGAGCATCGCGTAGCGGTGGATGATCAGCGTAGCGACGTAGGATACGGTCGATGGATAGCTTTGCATCTTGGCGCTGCCCGGTACGCGCGCCATGAAGTCGCCCAGCGGTTCACCGAAATTGAGCAGCTTGCGTAGCTTCATGCCGATCCAGGCGGGATCGATCACGCGCATATCCAGGCTCAAAAGTTTGCACAGTCCATCGAGTGCGCGCGGATAAACACCGGATAGCCACATCGAGTAGGGGCGGCGTTGTCCGCCCGGCAGTAACAGTTCTTTCAGGCCCAGCACGAAGTCGTCGCCAGTGCCAGCGTTACTGATGTCCACCGTCCAGCTCATCGTGCCGTCGGTGCCGGTCTTCGGCTCTTTTTTGGCGAACAGCGCATCCATCATCGGCGTGGTCATGGTGTCAGTCACTTCCAGTGCGCCCAGCGCTTCGATGCGATATTTGAGCAGGTGCGCGAAGGCGGACACCAGACTTGGCATGCGCCTGATTTCACCGTCGGGCGGCATCGGCATGTCAAATGCGTCATCTCCTGCCGTCTTCATCAGCATTTCAAGCTTCATGCGTACCCATACCGGATCGCGCGTGCGCATATCCATTGATAGCGATTTGGCCAGTGCGCCCAAGCCTCGCGGCTGCTCGGAGCCATTGACCCAGACCTCGAACGGATGGTTGCAGCCGTTGCTGGTGTGAGACACGAACGCCACGAAACTGCCGAGCGGATGTTTGACGACCTGAGAAACCCAGCCTTCGCTGCCTGCGGTCAGTTCAGGGCGCCCGGGCCAGCGCAATGAGGCGAGTGCAGGTTTAGGCGCGGCTTCCAGTTCGATGCGCCTGTCTTGGTCGAATACGAAATCCTGCGGCTGTTCGTCCTTTTTGGGTTCGGGCGTGACCGACAGTACCGAACCTAACACGCTGTTGGGGCGGTAGGTCGCAAGGCCTTTGAGGCCTGCACGCCAGGCTTCCGTGTAGAGTTCTTTGAAGTCCTCGAAGGGGTAGTCGGCGGGCACGTTGACGGTCTTGCTGATCGACGTGTCAATGTAAGGTGCGACTGCAGCGCACATTTTCATGTGATCAAGCGCGGATATTTCAAGCGCAGAAACGAAGGCTTCCGGCAGATGTTCGATGTCGCCGCCCAGTTTTTTGTAAAGTCGCCAGGCGTGATCCTCCACCGAATAGTCCTTGGTCGTGCCGTCCGTCATGCGTTTCTTGCGCGTGTAAAACCAGGAAAAGGCAGGCTCGATGCCGTTGGATGCGTTGTCGGCAAAAGCCAGCGAGATCGTGCCGGTGGGCGCGATCGACAACAGGTGGCTGTTGCGGATGCCGTGTTCCCGTATCCTGTTTTTCATCTCATCAGGCAGACGTGAAGCAAAGCGGGGTTCGGCCAAGTACTGCTCCGCATCCAGCAATGGGAACGCGCCACGTTCGGCAGCCAGTTCAATTGAGGCCGAATAGGCTTCGTCCCGCATGATGCGCGTGATGTCGGCGGCAAAGGCGCGCGCTTTGTCTGTGTCGTAACGAAGATTCAGCATCACCAGCGCATCGCCTAAGCCCGTATAGCCCAGTCCGATTCGCCGCTTGTTCTGTGCCTCCTGCTGCTGCTCAGGCAGCGGCCAGGCGGTCACGTCCAGCACGTTGTCCAGCATGCGCACGGCAATTTTGACCAGTTTCTTGAAGGGCTCGTAATCGAAGCCAGCATGTGCCGAAAATGGGTTGACAACCATGTGCGCAAGGTTGATCGAGCCCAGGCAGCCACAACCGTAAGGGGGGAGGGGTTGTTCTGCGCAGGGATTGGTCGCCTCGATCATTTCACAATAGGAGAGGTTGTTGTCACGGTTCATCAGGTCGATGAACAGCACGCCGGGTTCGGCGTGATCGTAAGTGCTCTCAATGATTTGTTTCCAGAGGTCAACGGCGCGCACGGTGCGATACACCCACTTTCCGTCACTGCGCTGAACAGCGCCGACTTCCTTGAGCGCGATGCCAGGTTCGGCTGTATGTACCAGCTCGAATTCCTGATTATTTTCAACCGCTTTCATCAGGGCGTCGGTGACGCCGACCGAGATGTTGAAATTGCGCAGATCGCCCTTGTCCTTGGCGCAGATGAATTTTTCAATGTCTGGATGGTCGCAGCGCAACACGCCCATCTGTGCACCGCGCCGCGCGCCTGCCGATTCGACGGTCTCGCAGGAACGATCGAAGACGCGCATGTAGGAGATCGGCCCGCTGGCGCGTGAGTTGGTTCCTTTTACCTGCGCGCCTTCGGGGCGGATGCTGGAAAAGTCATACCCGACTCCGCCACCGCGCCTCATCGTTTCTGCGGCCTGCTGCAGCGCGTCGTAAATGCCGGGTTTGCCGTCAGTGATGCCGGAGATCGCATCGCCTACCGGTTGCACGAAGCAGTTAATCAGCGTCGCCTGTATCGACAGGCCAGCCGCCGAATTGATGCGTCCGGCAGGCACGAAACCGTTTTCCTGTGCGAGAAAGAACGCTTCTTCCCAATGAGCGCGCTGCTCTGTAAGTTCGGCCTGCGCCAAGCCACGTGCTACACGGCGGCGCACATCCTGCACTGAGTTTTCACCCGGCTCGGCGTATTTTTCCAACAACACTTCGATGCTGATCTCTTGCGTCATGTTGAACCTCGGTTTTCAGTTTTCGGTTTTTTACTAACGACTAACGAGTGTTTAAAAGTCTTACCAGTCCATCCAGCCCGACAAAATTAAATGCGTAGCTGGCCTGAGCACGTACCACAGGCTTTGCGTGGTAGGCGATACTTATACCGGCTTGCGCCATCATCTTCAGATCGTTTGCGCCATCCCCCATCGCGATGACCTGTTCCGGCTTAAGGCACAGCTGCTCGCGTATTTTTATCAGCCATTCTGCCTTGCCTTCTGCATCGAGTATCTGGCCCAGCACGCGACCGGTGAGCTTGCCGTCGATGATCTACAGTGTGTTGGCATGAGTATGATCCAGACCAAGGCTGGCTTTGAGACGTTCGGTGAAAAACAGGAATCCGCCGGATACGAGCAGCGTCTTGATGCCGTGTTTTTTTAATTCTGTAAGCATGATTTCGGCGCCAGGGTTCAGTTGCAGTCGTTCATCATATACGCGCTGCAATGCGCCTTCATCCAATCCTTTGAGCAACGAAACGCGGCGGCGCAGGCTCTCGGAAAAGTCGATTTCGCCGCGCATTGCCTCCTCGGTGATCGCAGCAACCTCGGGCTTGAGACCCTGCATATCAGCGATTTCGTCGATGCACTCGATGGAAATCAGCGTCGAATCCATGTCCATTACCACAAGACCGAAGTCGGACAGGTGTCTGTCGGCAGGCACGAACCCATAGTCGATCTGGTGTTCTAAACAGTAAGCATTGATGTCGGTGTGAGCCTTCGCATCAATCATGCGCCAGGTCCGCGCGTCGATCTGCTCGATGCGTGAAGCGACGGATAGGTTGGCGATATGCTCGACCTGTCGGGCAGGAATGTCGTGTAAGGCCAAAAGGATGAGGTTCATGTTTTATTTTATTTTCACGTGCAGCTAGCGGGAGGGTGGCTGCAGCGGGGTCGGGTCAATAACAAGAACTGCATTTTAATTCATTACACCGTGTTGGGCACTATTCAATCGCCGCAAAAGTCTGCAGGGGTAACAGAATTATTTCACCCTGTCGGCCTGATTGTAGTACATTAGAAATATCTAATGTATCAGGGGTAGTATTCATGTACCAGTTATCGATGACCGACTCATCTCAACTGCACGTTCATTATAAGAATCACGTTGTCAGTTATGGAGTTGACGGTAGTTTGCCCAATCCGCTGGAAGCGACTTATGCCGCGCTGGCAGGTTGCGCCGGGGTGTATACACGCAAGGCTTGCAAGACTCTGGGCATCAGTGCGGAAGGGATAGAAATCAGCTGCAAGCCGGTGGTGCGTCAGGGGAATATGCTGATTCCAGCAAGATTTATTACCGAGGTAAGCTTTCCGGAACGCATTGAAGCTGAACAGAGACAAAAAATTCTGGCTGAGATCAGCCATTGTGCAGTTAAACAGCTAATACACGACGGGGCGCAGATCGAGTTTGTTACCAGTGAAGCCGCATAGTTACATGCGCCAGACCAGCAGCGTGGATTGGTGCAGGTCATCCACTTCGATGCACTCGTCAGGCTGATGATCGGGAATGCTGAAGGTGCTGCTGATTAGTACCGTGCCGGGACGCATCTCGACTCGCGCCTTGCGCCAGAGTCGTTCCATTGGAACCGGCGAGAGATAGGCAAACACGACATCGTATTGCGCCAGATCGCAGGCGCCGATATTTTCATCCCAGATGCTGCCCCAGTGCACCTCACAGTTGAGGTAAGACCGGGTGCGCAGCCAGCTCCATAATAACGGCAGCGGGGCTGATTCAACGCCCGTGTAATGCCCGTCAGGCCGTATGCGTGCCAGATGCGTCAGCACGCCGCCTAAGCCCGAACCGAGATCGATGAAGCGGATACTTTTACCCTCAGGTGGTAATAAGTCTTCCAATGCGCGCCAGACTTTGTTGCTGGACAGATACAGCGGCACCTGAGTGCGGAATGTACTCCAGTAAACCAGCAGCATGGCTATAAAGGCCGCGAGGAAGAAGCCGGGCGGAATTTCGAATGTGAGCATCAGAACAAGTGCGGGAGCAAATATCAACTGAATCGCCTGCCACCAGCGAGCCTGCCCGGCAACGTAGCTGAGGCTGGCGGCCAGCAGGCCGCACAGCAGGGCAAAGGCCATCAGTTCAGGTTGCAGACCGCTCAGGCGCACGCCGAAAATGGCAAGTCCGAATGCCGAAAATTGCAGCAACAGTGCGGTGATGGAGGGCGGGAATTTTTGCAGGAGAGCTTGCAATTAGCGAACTAAGCCGGCCTCGACTTCATCCCGTTTGACTTTGCCTGCCAGCCGTTCCGCCAGCATCAGCGCAAAATCCATTGCCGTGCCGGGGCCGCGCGAGGTGATGAGTTTGCCATCCTCGACGATTGCCGATGTTTGCAGATGCACGTTCGGATAGTCGTCCAGACAAGTCGGAAAACAGGTCGCGCGTTTGCCATCGAGCAATCCTGCGGCCGCTAATACCATCGGTGCGGCACAAATTGCGGCAACGTATTTTTCTTGTGATGCGATATTTTTCAACAGTTTCAATACGCGTGCGTCGGCCAGCAGATTTCGGGTGCCGGGCTGGCCGCCTGGCAGCACAAGCATGTCGAAACTGTCGTGCAATACCGAGTCCAGCGTGGTGTCAGGCATGAGGGTTATGCCGCGACTGCCGCGCAGTGCCCCCGCGCTCAATCCGGCTAGTGTGACGATCACACCGGCGCGACGCAGGATGTTCACGATGGTAACGGCTTCCAGTTCTTCGCTGCCCTCAGCGAATAAAACCAGTGCCGTTTTCATGATTGTTTCCCCAGATTATAGGCTGCAACGAGTGCGCGTTTGAGTGCAGGGTGCAGGTTCAGGTCCGCAATGTCCAATTCACGTGATGCGATAGGGGCTAACAAGATGCCCGCTTTGACCGACTGCCAATCAGCCGCCATGACGGACGGATCAAATTCACCGCCAGTCAGATAATCGAGGGCGTATCCTTGCGGACTGGTGTACGCGATATCCTCTGCCTGCATCACCTCGTACAGGTACGAGTAGGTGTCGACGCCGTGTTCTCTGGCCAGAATCGCATGAATTGAAGGCATCTCATCGTAATGCCGAAACAAATGGTCGAGGTCGATACGGGTGATATAGGTGTAGTTCTCGCCTTTGAATGAGAACTCGACACGGGCGTCAATGCTGTTTGTTGGCATGGCCGTTAATCGCGGAAGTTCTCGAATTGCAACGGGAAGTCGGTGATGGTCTTCTTGATGAAGGAGATTGCATCCTGCAAGTCGTCGCGATTCTTACCGGTGATGCGCACGGTGTCGCCCTGAATGCTGGCCTGTACCTTCAGTTTGCTTTCCTTGATGTGCTTGACGATTTTCTTCGCCAGTTCAGTTTCCACGCCAACCTTGATTTCGCATTCGCGCTTGATCTTGTTGCCGCTGACCTTTTCGATCTTCTCGCTGATTTCCATGCACTTGATATCCACGCCGCGTTTGAGCAATTTGGCATTCAGGATGTCCTGCGCCTGATCAAGCTGAAACTCGTTGTCTGCCCAGACCGTGAGCTTGAGTTCGGCTTGCTCTACGCGGACATTTGAACCCTTGAAGTCGAAACGCGTGCTCGTTTCCTTGTTGGTTTGCTCAACCGCGTTTTTAACTTCTTCTTTTTCTACTTCTGAAACGATGTCGAAAGATGGCATGCTGTACTCCTGCTAAACAAAATGAAAAACTGTCCACGAAATGATTCTCGCAGGGCTATTGCCGAAAGGAAATTACTCGCACAAACATGAAAACTACGAACAAAACAAATCTGAAAAAACATTAGGTAAGCATTCGCCAGATGGTTTTAATTTATATAAGTATTTGTTTTAATTGTATTTTCGTGTTTTAGTGGACAAAGTATTTTTAATCAGCCAAAACTGCAAACGTAGTCGACAACTTCGTCAGCTTCAATCACGAAGCTGCCGTTAGCTGGAACCGAGAATTGGCTGCCTGCTGAAAAGGTTTCGAATTCCGTTGCGTCACCGAGCTTAACGCGGCACGTGCCGGAGGTGATCTCCATGACTTCAGGCACGCCCACATTAAAAGTCAGGGTGCTGGGAAGAATTACGCCAACGGTCTTGCGTGTACCGTCTGCAAACAGTACGGAGTGCGATACGCACTTGCCGTCGAAAAACACATTTGATTTTTTGATTACGCTGACGTTATCGAATTGCGACATCTGATATTTCCTTTTAAATGGGTTCGCAGGCTTTTACGCCTTTTTGATAGGTTGTATAAACATATACCGGGATCGGCAAATCGCCCAGATGACGTTCGATGAGCGGTTTTACGTCAGTCCAGGCAAGTCCGGTGATGCCGCAGGCCAGACGGGGCAGCGCGACGCTGCTCACCTGCTCCTTTTGTATCAATGCGCGTAAGGCGTGCAGCGCATGATTGACGTGGGCAAGGCTGGCGTGTCCGGGGTGGCTGCCGTGATCGTAAGCGCCATCCTGAGTGAACAGGCTAAGGACGTGACGACCGTCAGGGCTCATCCAGTTCCACAGGCTGCCGGACTTGGGATGTCTGGTCTGACAGTGGTGGCGGAAGTCCTTGTACATTGCCGGCATACGCTCGCGAAGTTGCAATGCCAGTCCGTGGTGAAAGTCATCGTTCGGAGCCACGCCCTGGACAATGACTTTCGCACTACTAAACAATATATCCCCGTTCAGCTCGTAGATCATGACAACCCCCGTTCGCAGTCAGCCGTTTGCCGTGATGTTATTTCTGGTGCAGTTTTGCCGCGATACGCAGACGCAATGCGTTCAGCTTGATGAAGCCTGCTGCATCCTTCTGGTCGTATGCACCCTTGTCGTCTTCGAAGGTGGCGATGGTCGGGTCGAACAGAGAATCGGTCTTGGAATCGCGTCCCACGACGATCACGTTGCCTTTGTACAGCTTGACACGTACCCAGCCATTGACGGTTTTCTGTGTCGCATCGATCAACGTTTGCAGCGCCAGGCGTTCCGGCGCCCACCAGTAACCGTTGTAAATCATCGACGCGTAGCGCGGCATCAGATCATCCTTCAGATGCGCGACTTCGCGGTCCAGCGTGATCGACTCGATGGCGCGATGCGCCTTGAGCATGATAGTGCCGCCGGGGGTTTCGTAGCAGCCGCGTGACTTCATGCCGACATAACGGTTTTCAACCAGATCGAGGCGACCGATACCATGCTTGCCGCCCAACTCATTCAGGTTGGCCAGGATTTGTGCAGGGCTCATCTTCGTGCCATTCAAGGCCACGATATCGCCGCAGGCGAATTCGATCTCAAGATATTCGGCCGCATCCGGTGCCGCTTCAGGCGATACCGTCCAGCGCCACATGCTGTCCTCGGCTTCGGCAGAGGGGTCTTCCAGATGACGGCCTTCATAGCTGATATGCAGCAAATTGGCATCCATCGAGTAGGGCGAGCCACCCTGCTTGTGTTTCATTTCAACCGGAATGCCGTGCTTCTCGGCATAGGCCATCAGCTTTTCGCGGGACAGCAGATCCCATTCGCGCCACGGTGCGATCACCTTGATGTTCGGGTTCAGCGCGTAGGCGCCCAGCTCGAAACGCACCTGGTCGTTACCCTTGCCGGTTGCGCCGTGCGAGATGGCTTGTGCGCCTGTCATCGAAGCGATTTCGATCAGTCGTTTTGCGATCAGCGGACGTGCGATCGAGGTGCCGAGCAGGTATTCACCTTCGTACACGGTATTGGCGCGGAACATCGGGAAAACGAAGTCCTTCACGAACTCTTCGCGCAGGTCGTCAATGTAGATATTGGCAGGTTCAATGCCCATCTTCAGCGCCTTGGCGCGGGCAGGTTCCAGCTCCTCACCCTGGCCAACATCGGCGGTAAAGGTGACCACTTCGCATTGATAGGTGTCTTGCAGCCATTTCAGAATGACTGAGGTGTCGAGGCCGCCGGAATAGGCGAGAACTACTTTTTTGATGTCGCTCATTTTATGTTCCTGATAATTTCAATTTATTCACACCACTTCCGCGTGGTGGCGTATTTCAAAGCCGGCATGTGCCAGGCTGTTTAAGCGACCTTGCCCAGCAGCAGATATTCCATAAGTGCTTTTTGTACGTGCAAACGGTTCTCTGCTTCGTCCCAAACCACGCTCTGCGGGCCGTCCATCACGCCGGCGGATACTTCTTCGCCTCGATGCGCGGGCAGACAGTGCATGAACAGTGCGTCAGGTGCGGCAACCGCCATCATGTCTTCATCCACTTGCCAGTCGGCGAAGTCTTTCATGCGCTCTTCGTTTTCGGCCTCGAAGCCCATGCTGGTCCATACGTCGGTGGTCACAAGATCCGCGCCGCGTGCGGCTTCCATCGGGTCGGTGAATTCTTCGTAGTGATCCTCGCCGAATAAACCGGCGCGTTCCGGTTCGACTTCATATTCAGGCGGCGTCGAGACATGCACGTTGAAATCCAGAATCTCGGCGGCTTGCAGCCAGGTGTTGCACATGTTGTTCGAGTCGCCAATCCACGCCACGGTCTTGCCCTGGATGCTGCCGCGCTGCTCGATGTAGGTATAGATATCCGCGAGTATTTGGCACGGGTGGTATTCGTTGGTCAGGCCATTGATGACCGGCACGCGCGAATGAGCCGCAAAGCGCTCGATGATGGACTGCTCGAACGTGCGGATCATCACGATGTCTGACATGCGCGAAATGACTTGCCCTGCATCTTCCACCGGTTCGCCGCGCCCCAGTTGCGAATCGCGGGTGTTCAGGTAGATCGCCGAGCCACCCAGTTGCTGCATGCCGGCTTCAAAGGACAAGCGGGTGCGGGTGCTGGCTTTCTCGAAGATCATCACCAGCGTGCGATCCGTGAGCGGCCAGTACTGCTGATAGGTCTTGTACTTCTGTTTGATGATGCGCGTGCGCTCAAACAGATATTCCAGTTCCTCGCGGTTTAAGTCTTTGAATTGCAGGAAATGTTTCACTGCCATCCCGTTTTTTTCTGACATGGTTCGTTCCAATCAGGATTGCAAAAAGTCTTTGATGAGCGGGCAGAGGATGTCGAGCAATTGTTGTGCTTCATCTTGAGACATCACCAGCGAAGGTAACAAGCGGACCACATTGTCGGCGGTCACATTGATCAACAGGCCTTGTGCTAACGCCAGCTTGACCAGTTCGCCGCAGGGGCGGTCCAGCTCAACGCCTATCATCAGCCCTTGGCCGCGAACTTCAATGAAGCCCTTTACGTCCTGCAAGGCGGTCGTGAAACCGTCGCGGATAAACTGACCCAGTTGTGCGGCGTGCGCGACTAACTGGTCCTGTTCGATGATGTCGAGGGTAGTCAATCCGGCGACACAGGCCAGCGGATTTCCGCCGAAGGTCGAGCCATGATTGCCCGGTTTGAATGTGCCTGTGGCCAGACCGGCTGCCAGGCATGCGCCGATCGGCACGCCTGAACCCAGGCCTTTGGCCAGCGTCATCACATCCGGCAATATGCCGGTATGCTGATGGGCAAACCAGTGACCGGTGCGGCCGATGCCGGTTTGTACTTCGTCCAGCATTAGCAGCCAGTTATGCTCGGTGCAGATCTGGCGCAGTTGTTGCAAGTAAGACACATCAGGCGTGCAGATGCCGCCTTCGCCTTGTATGGGTTCAACCAGCACTGCAACCACGTTTGCATTGTGTTGAGCGATGTGACGGATCGCTTCCAGATCATCGTAAGGTGCGCGCACAAAACCTGTGACCAGCGGTTCAAAGCCTGCCTGTACCTTGCGGTTGCCGGTGGCGGAGAGCGTGGCGAGTGTGCGTCCGTGGAAGGATTTTTCCATCACGATGATGGCAGGTGCATCGATTCCCCGGCCGTGGCCGTACAGGCGCGCCAGCTTGATCGCGGCTTCATTCGCTTCGCAGCCGGAATTGCTGAAGAACACTTCCTGCATGCCGGACAGCTCGCACAGCTTATCCGCCAGCTGTTCCTGTTCGCGTACCTGATAGACGTTAGAGCAATGGATCAGCGTGCTGATTTGCTTCGAGAGGGCGGCTGTGAAGCGAGGATGGGCGTGACCCAGCGTGTTCACGGCGATGCCGGATAACCCGTCCAGATAGCGATTTCCCTCGCTATCCCATAGCCAGACGCCTTCACCGCGCACAAATGCGACAGGTTGGCGAGCATAAGTATTCATCACATGTGACATACAGTACCTTTGAAAACAGACGGCGGTTCGAACCGCCGTTTAGCTAAATAATTCCTGCCTGGAGGAAGGCGTATATTGAGCCAAACAGGCCTGTCTAGGCAAGTGAAACTAACGGGCATGGACAAGGCTGATGATGCAAACGTTTCTTGCAGGGCTATTGCCCGTCTGGTCAATAACTCGCAAAATCGCTATGCCCGTTTCCTCTCTACAATCCTCACCCGCGAGCGGGAGGGGAGGCGAACGAATCGCTGTGCGAGGTTTGCGTTAAAACGACAGACTGCAAAGCAAACAAGCCGACATTGCTGTCGGCTCGCAGGCGGTGCATCAAAGCTTCAGAGCAATTAAGCCATTGCCTTGATAGCAGCAGACAAGCGGCTCTTATGACGAGCGGCCTTGTTTTTGTGGATGATCTTCTTGTCGGCGATGCTGTCCACGGTGCTGACTGAAGATTGGTACACGGACTGAGCGGCAGTTTTGTCGCCAGCCTCAATCGCTTTGATAACTTTTTTGATCGCAGTGCGCAATTCAGAGCGCAAGCTGCTGTTATGAGCATTTTGTTTTACTGCTTGACGAGCACGTTTACGGGCTTGTGCGCTATTTGCCATGGTACTACTCCTTGAAATTCAGCCAGCTGGAAAGGGGGGTATTCTAGAGACTTCTCCGTGCTTTTGCAAACTTTTTTAGCGTGCGGCCCGTCTTGCGATAAAAGTTTTGTGAGGCAGTCGCAAAAAAATGATCTCGGCCGACCTGCTAACCGGCTGAATAATAAAGCGTGCAGGCAGGTTACTGCTTGAATTGCGCGCCTGCTCAGGACACGATGTTATGATAACCCGCTTTTTTAATCTTCAGTCTCAAGCTTTGTAATGAATCTACTTAAATCACTTGCTACGATCAGCGGTCTGACGCTGGTGTCACGTATTCTGGCCTTCGCTCGCGATGTGTTGATCGCACGGGTGTTCGGCGCCGGTATGGCAACCGATGCCTTTTTTGTCGCTTTTAAACTGCCCAACCTGTTGCGCCGCCTGTTTGCCGAAGGCGCTTTTTCGCAAGCTTTCGTGCCGATCTTTGGCGAGTACCGGAGTCGGCGCGGCCATGAAGAAACCAAACTGCTGGTGGATCACGTATCCACGATGCTGGCGCTGATCTTGTTCATCGTGACCTTGATCGGCATCGTCGCAGCGCCGCTTCTGGTCTATATCAGCGCACCGGGATTCGTTCAGGATGCCGATAAATTCCAGCTGACCGTGCAACTGCTGCGCTTCACCTCACCCTATATCTTCTTTATCTCGCTGGTGGCGGTGGCAGCTGCCATCCTGAATACTTACAACAAGTTCTGGGTGCCGGCTTTCGCACCGATATTGCTGAATCTCTGTTTTATCGGCGGCGCGCTGTGGCTGGCGCCGTATTGCAACCCGCCGATCATGGCGCTGGCCTGGTCTGTGTTCCTTGCGGGTATCGTGCAGTTAGCCTTTCAGGTGCCGTTCCTGAGGAAAATCGACATGTTGCCCAGTTTTCGTTTCAACTGGAAAGATGCTGGCATGCGGCGCGTGTTGCGACAAATGGGTCCTGCGATCTTCGGCGTGTCGATTGCTCAGATCAGCCTGATTATTAACACGATTTTTGCATCTTTCCTTGTCGCGGGCAGTGTGTCCTGGCTGTATTACGCCGATCGTTTGATGGAGTTTCCGGCAGGGGTGCTGGGCGCAGCGCTGGGCACGATCCTGTTGCCATCGCTATCCAAATGTCATGCCAGCCAGGATACGGTTGAATACTCCAGACTGCTGGATTGGGGCTTGCGCCTGACCTTCATGCTGGCCGTGCCATCTGCACTGGGCCTGGGCATGATCTCGGTACCGCTGTTGTCCACCTTTTTTCAACGCGGCGCATTTCTGGCTAACGACGTGCTGATGACCAGTCATGCACTGGTCGGCTACAGCATCGGTTTAATAGGGATGATCCTGGTGAAAATTCTGGCGCCCGGTTTCTATGCCCGTCAGGACATCAAGACACCGGTGAAAATCGGCATCGTTACGCTGATCGCGACACAGGCGATGAATGCACTGTTTATCGGCTGGATCGCTCACGCAGGCCTCGCGTTATCGATTGGTCTCGGTGCGTGCCTGAATTCCGCGATCCTGTTCTATTTTCTGCGTAAAAATGGCATCTACCAACCTGAGCCGGGCTGGGCAAAGTATTTCGTCAAGGTAGGGCTGGCGGTGACGGCTTTGGGGATCGTCCTGTGGTTCGGCATGGGTACGACGGACAGCTGGCTGACCGGTTCTGGATGGGCGCGCATCGGTCGTTTGACTGCTCTGGTGACCGGCGGCGTATTTGTCTATTTCGCTGTCCTCGCAGCGCTAGGCTTCAGACCTCGCGATTTCTCCCGACGGGCGATTAGCTAAAAGGCGTTCTACGGTCGGTCGGTTGGCGCATTTCAGATTGCAATCTTTGTTTACATTGTGTGGAGATCGAAATGGCTACCAACTTAAGTTGTTCGTAATGTTGAGGAAAATGTAGCGATTTCGCTGATTCACGACCAGGCAGTGGGGAGGCGCAATATCGATTATTTTCGCGGAACTGGCGTGGAATTTATAAAACCGTTTAAGTAACATGTGTCATGTCGGGCGCAGGTGTCACTAAGCTCAGTATCGGCTACAGGGAAGCTAATACTGACTTTTCAATGCATACCAATGTACCAAAACCGGTATAGGAAGTGGGTGTGAGACTGGCTGTTTTTCCGCACAAAGCGGCCAGTGGCGTTGATGATTGCTGACAGGAAGTTGTCGAGCACTTTCTGATGATAACGAAGGTCTGCTTTATATCGTACTATTTGATACCATGAAGCGAATGGTTGTTTAACTGCACAAATTATTTCTGTCTATATATGAAGCGTTCTGCTGAATCTCAAACGGCGTCCGATATCTTCGCCAGGCTTTTTTATCCCGCTACCGCGTTGATGAATCGCCTTGATGTCGCCAAGAAATTTATCGTGCTTGGACTGATGTCACTGGTCGCGATTTCCGTAGTTGTTTATACGCTTTTTGTTAACCTTGACCAGGTTGTTCGCACATCCCAACGAGAGCTTGAAGGTATTGTTCTAATCAAGCTTCTTTCGCAATCCTTGCAAGTTACCCAGTTGCACCGCGGGCTCTCAAGTGTGCTTATCGGAGGGGATTCGGAAGTCAAAACGAGCCGTTCCGCCATGGCAGAAGAAGTTGCCTCTAAACTAATGCTGGTAGAGAAATCGTTGCCGCCCAACCTGGCTTCGAGCAAACACTGGTCACAGATCAAGGAAAAATGGGGAGCGCTGTATAAAGATGGACTCAAGCTGACAGTACATGAGAATTTCACGGCTCATACTCGTCTTATCGATCAAATTCGAGTATTCGAAGCGACCATCGCAGACGAATACTCGCTTACTCTGGACTCGGAGATCGACACCTACTATCTGCTTGATAGTGTGATTAAAAAACTGCCAAACGCGCTTGAACATATGGGACGGATACGCGCATATGGTGCCGGCATTCTGGTCGAGCAGCAGATTGCCGAGCAGCAGAAAATCACTACCAGCACCATGATTGCTCAACTTGGCAATGAAGTTGAAAAGTTACAGGGCAATTTACTGAAAGTCAGCCTGCGGGATGTAGCGAAGCAGGGTTCCATCGCGATCGTATCCAAAAACATAAGTGATTTGGTTCCGCAGGTTACCAACCTCGTTGAGGTCAACATCCTGGCAGAGCATTTAACCATGCATCCAAAAGATTTCGTGGCGAAAATGACCGTGGCGATAGACATGGGTTACCGTCAGCTATACGGATCACTGATTCCGATGTGTGAAGATTTGCTCAATGCTCGCATCGATCGGGCGAAGCAAGCGTTGTTGATGAGTGTCGGTATCGCCTTCCTGCTGTTTCTGGTGGTGATCTATTTCTCGGCAGGAATTTGCTACGGAATTATCAGCAATGTTCGCTCATTGGCGCGTTCTGCCAGAGCCATTGCAGGCGGCGACTTAAAAGAACGCGTTCATCTGAATTCACATGACGAGCTGCATCAGGTCGGCAACAGTTTCAACGAAATGGCCGATGGATTCAATAAACTTCTGGAGGCTCGTCATGAAGATGAGAAGGCACTGCAGGAAAGCCATGAAAACGCAGTAAATGCGCTGGAAGAATTGAGCTATCAGAAATTCGCGCTGGATCAGCACGCCATCGTTGCCGTGACAGACCTGCAAGGCACGATAACCTATGTCAATGAAAAATTCTGTGCAATCAGCGGATACGCGCCGAAAGAATTGATTGGTAAAAATCATCGCATACTGAATTCAGGTCAGCATCCGAAAGAATTCTTCATGGAACTCTACCGCACTATCAGCTCCGGCAAGGTCTGGAATGGTGAAATCTGTAACCGTGCCAAGAATGGTGAATTGTATTGGGTGTTGACGACCATCGTGCCTCATCTTGATCATGACGGATTACCAACGAAATATATCGCCATACGTGCCGACATCACCGATAGTAAAAAGATGGAAGAGCATGTTCGGCGCATGGCGTTTCACGATGCACTGACTGGCTTGCCGAACCGCTCGCTATTGATCGAACGGCTGGATCACCAAATTGCCATGTCTGAACGAGGCGGGCATAACATTGCGGTGATGTTTCTCGACCTTGATCGATTCAAGTTCGTTAACGATAATCTTGGTCACGAAATTGGGGATGACGTGCTTATGACAGTCGCGCAGAAACTTCAAACACAGGTGAGGCAGTCTGACACGGTAGCTCGCCTGGGGGGAGATGAGTTTGTCATTGTGCTCGATAATCCGGAAAGCAAAGACGAGGTCTCCCGTATCGGCGATCGTATTGTCGCGATTATTAATGAGCCTATGGCGCTGCGCGGTAAAGCGGCTCAGGTAGGAACTTCAATTGGTATTGCCCTGTACCCCGCTGACGGACGCACCTCAGCAGAGTTGCTTAAAAGCGCGGATACTGCCATGTATGCAGCTAAGGACGCGGGGAAAAATACCTATCGTTTCTTTATTTAACAGAAGGTCTAAGAGGGCATATTTAATGCGCATACGGACTAGTAACTTATGGCAGTGTAGCAAACACTGAATGACTGTTGCAATGACGTAAGTCGAGGTTCCGTTCTGGTTGGTGGTGCGACTTTACCGATGGGCGATATCGGGAAGCATGCATATAGCCACTGGCGGTTCTGGAACATCAAGAGTCATTGAAACTCTCGAATTATTGTCCGATTGAAGGTTTGCTGTCAGCGGTAAAGCAGTCGCTCAGATATTAGTATTTGGCGGTCGGGTGTGCTTCGAAAGCTGCAGATGATGAATGATGGGTTTCGGGCAGTGAGAATTGATAGATGTGCGCCGGGATCAAGTCTCACATTCCAATAATTTGTAGCGCGCGGGAGTAGTGGAACAAAGTGCATATTTTTGTAACTATATTATTTTATAGTAAATTACTATTTAACGTGGTTTTATAAGGCCGGATTTTGAACCGATCCGGACTTGCGCGCAGTAAGAATCCCGGAAAGTTTATTAGCGGTAAAATCGCTTTATTCCTGCTACTGCGTGAATCCAGCAAGAAAAAACCCGGGGAAACCGACAAAACGGCGATGTTGACGTGCTTTGCGAGGGGATTCCCTAATGCCTGGCTTCCCGCCTGTGCTGGAATGACGGTTACTTGTCGTTCAGCAATCCCTGTTTCGCCGCGACGGGCCTGACTTCCGGGAAATAGACCTGTTTCAGGTTATAGGCCAGATTCTCTGACCAGGTGATGCCGTCGCTGCGGCCCAGCTGTTGCCAGTATTTCATGATGCTTTCATCGTAGCTGTCTATGGCAGCCCTGTACCCGCCGGCATCATAGCATTCGTCGTGGCGGAATGAACTGATGTCGAGGCGCGGCTTCTGTGGCGCATCGACGGCGATATGGCCGATGCACATCCCGACCAGCGGGAAGGTGTAAGGGGGGAGTTCGAGCAGGTCTATCATCGCCTGTGGATCGCGCCTTATGCCGCCGATCGGCACGATCCCTAAACCCTGCGAGCGTGCGGCCGTCATCAGGTTGCCTAACGTGATCCCCGCATCGACTGCCGCCACGCCAAAACCTTCCATGCTTTCGTGTATGACTTGCGTCTGTCCTGCTTTTTCGACACCGATGCGTGTCTTGTTGAAATCGATCAGCACCGTGATAAAAACCGGCGCCTGGGCGATCCACGGCTGACCGCCTGCAATCTCGGCGATACGCGCGCGGCGGGCGGCATCGCGTACCACGACCAGCGAAACTTCCTGTGCGTTTATCGAGGTAGGTCCACGCCAGGCGGCATGGATGATTTCGTCCAGCATGGTGTCGCTGACGGCCTGGTTGGTATAGCTGC
>JBBRBS010000014.1:0-27363 GCA_038205615.1 Burkholderiales bacterium
ACATATCATAACGGCATTACTTCATCAAACAATTAACCCACTTCTGCACTGCGATTATTTACGCACCCATGACTGAACGGTCAGAAAATACAGGAACGAGCGTGGAACTTCGACTATCGTTCAGCGCAATCTTAAACCGAAAACGAGGATCCGCAGCCGCAGGTAGTGGTAGCGTTCGGGTTCTTGATGACAAATTGCGAACCTTCCAAGCCTTCCGTGTAGTCGATTTCCGCGCCAACCAGATATTGATAACTCATTGGATCGATCAGCAATTGCACGCCGTCCTTATCCAGCACGGTGTCATCTTCGTTAGTAATTTCGTCAAAAGTAAAACCGTACTGGAAGCCGGAACAACCGCCGCCACTGACAAATACACGCAGTTTGAGCTCGGAATTACCTTCTTCCTCAATCAGCTGCTTCACTTTGGCAGCCGCATTGTCGGTGAACACCAGCAGGTCTTGTGCTACTTCAGTCATTGCATTCATGATTTCTCCTAGAGATTAATGGTTATTACCTGTTTTAAACGCCACTACTTTTTCATCCTCGACGGCGTCAATATGCGCCAGACGCCCTTCAAGTACCGCGCCCACCTGAATTTCCAATATTTTGTAATCCACGTCGCCTGTGACATGCGCCTTGGCATGAAGTTCCAGATATTCACTTGCGATCACCGCACCACAGATCGCACCATTGACGACCAGGTGCGTGACATTTACTTCACCTTGAACGCAACCTTGCTCGCTCACAACCAAGGTCGATGGCTTACCCGGCGTGGCGATCACGTTACCGTTCACCTGACCGTCAATCCTCATGCCACCGGTAAAATTAATATTTCCATCTATAACGGTACCGGCGCCTATCAGGGTTTCGATCCGGCTTTGCGGTTTACTGTGCTTTTTACTGAACAAATTGAATCCTGACGTTAAAGGTTGACGTTCTGCCGCACGATGGGTTCGTGTGCGCCTTGCTCGAACAATCTTACCTGTACGCTTTGTAACTGCGCACCGGGGGGAAGTCGAAAATTTTGCTCCAGTCGCTGATAATACTTGAATTTAAGCGGAAAATGCTCATGTCCGGATTCAACGGAGGGGAATAATTGAGTTATTTTTTTCCCATTCTGCATAAGCGTTGAAACGAGTTGATAGCCGCCGACAAACTCCTTGACGCGCTGACCACTCTGCACCAGCAACGCGCGCACACGGTATTCACCGGGAATCTTGTCGCGCTCGAGGCTCAGCCGATGGATTGCCAATTCACCTTCTTTGCCAGCGGTCGCCGTCAGATTTTGAAAAAAAGTAAGATCTTCCTGCAAACGGGTGTTGTCGTCGCTCAGGCTTTTAATTTGCTTCGCTGTCTCCTGACTATGCCCCTGCTCCAGCTGAACCTGTTGCCGATATTGAGCCATTTCACGGGCGATTTGCGCATTTTCGGCAGTTAAACCGGCAAGTTTTGCCTGCAAATCAGTCAATTGCCGCTGCGACTCCCCACGATGAAAACCGGCAAATTCCAGCCCGCTGTCATAAGCAAACCAGACCAGGCCAAAGGCCGCCAGTACGAATGGAAAAATCATGCTCCAGCGCAAGTACCAGGCGATATGCGGCCTCACGGACAAGCGCGGTGCCGCAATACTGAATCTGCGTTTTGCCCGCCGCCAGACTTTAATAACTGCCTCGCACCGTAGATTACGGCAACAACGGCACGATATTCAATGCCGTATTTTCCGGAAAATCGAACATGATGTTCATATTCTGCACAGCCTGCCCTGCCGCCCCCTTGACCAGATTATCGATCACGGACAACACAACGACCGTATCGCCGCCTTGCGGACGGTGCACGGCGATACGACAACGGTTTGAACCGCGAACCGAACGGGTTTCAGGATGACTACCGGCCGGCATCACGTCGACGAAGGCCTCGTTCGCATAACGTTGCTCGAACAAGGATTGCAAGTCGATATCCCGAGTCAGCTTTCCATAAAGTGTGGCATGAATACCACGTATCAGCGGAGTCAGATGTGGCACGAAGGTCAGCCCGACTTCACTGCCCTTCACACCCGCCAGCCCCTGCCTGATTTCGGGCAAATGACGGTGGCCGGCTACGCCATAGGCTTTGAAGTTATCACCCGCCTCTGCAAACAGAGCGGAAATCTCCGCACGGCGACCGGCACCAGACACGCCTGATTTGGCATCCGCGATCAGACTGTCAGGCTCGATCACACCGGCTTCCAGCAGTGGAATAAACCCCAGCTGAACCGCTGTCGGATAACAACCCGGATTGGCAATCAAACGGGCTGATTTTATCTTTTCACGGTTGACTTCAGGCAGACCGTACACGGCCTCGGCGACCAGATCGGGGCAGGCATGTTGCATGCCATACCATTTTTCCCACGACGCGATGTCCTGCAAACGAAAATCAGCCGCCAGATCAATCACCTTCACCCCAGCTTCCAGCAGGGTGCGCGTCTGCTGCATTGCAATACCATTGGGGGTCGCGAAAAACACCAAATCGCACTGTTCCAGATGTGCCTGATCCGGATGCACGAACAGCAGATCGACAAATCCGCGCAGACTGGGAAACATCTGATCAACGCGCGTACCGGCATCGGCGCGCGAAGTAATCACTTGCAACAATACACCAGGATGCAACGCCAACAGACGCAACAATTCAACTCCGGTGTACCCCGTCCCGCCCACTATGCCAACTTTAATCATCGCAGTCCCTTATAAAACGCACGTCATGATAAAGCAAAAACCGCCCGAAGGCGGTTTTTGTGATTCAACCAAACGATTAACGCTTGGAGAATTGCTTCCTGCGGCGAGCTTTACGCAGACCGACTTTCTTACGCTCAACTTCACGTGCATCGCGAGTAACCAGACCTGCTGCCTTCAACACTGGCTTGAAGTCTGCATTGTAGTCGATCAATGCACGAGTAATACCGTGACGAACCGCACCGGCCTGGCCGTTTTCACCACCACCCGACACATTAACCATGATATCGAACTGACCCAGTGTTTCGGTCAGGTTCAAAGGTTGACGCACGATCATGCGGCCAGTTTCACGTGAAAAGTAGATATCAACAGGCTTGTCATTGACGATGATATCGCCCTTACCAGCCTTGATGAATACACGTGCCACCGCACTCTTGCGACGACCCGTTCCGTAGTTATAAGAGACGGTCATGATTAAGCTTTCAACAAGTTAATGAGTGTCGGTTGCTGTGCTTCATGTGGATGAGCAGAACCTGCATACACCTTCATTTTGCGCAACATCGCGTAGCCCAAAGGGCCTTTTGGCAACATGCCCTTGACAGCTTTTTCCAAAACACGGGCAGGATGACGGCCTTGCATCTTGGTGAAGTTAGTCGTGTACAGACCGCCAGGGTAACCTGTGTGGCGATGGTACAGCTTAGCTTCAGCCTTATTACCTGTTACTCGCAATTTATCCGCATTGATGACTACGACGAAATCGCCGGTATCCACGTGTGGGGTGTAAATTGCTTTATGCTTGCCGCGCAGACGCGAAGCAATTTGTGCTGCCAGACGGCCTAGCACTTGATCAGCAGCATCAACCAGAAGCCATTCGTGCTGGACTTCATGTGCTTTTGCGGAAAATGTTTTCATAGCCACTATTCCTAAAATTCTATATTGAAACCTCGAAGGGCGCGAATGGTAGTTCATCCGGCCAATCCATGTCAAATGATATTTTTATTTCTTGGCGCAGCGGGTTTTGATATTCATTCCTCATGCCGGCAGAACAACGCAAATACCCGTTACCATCCGGCGATCATGTGTAATAAGATAGCGGCTAATCCACACACCAACCTATTGTCATGTCCTGGTTTACTACCAACCTTATCAGTGCGTTCCTGCTGCCTCCGCTGAGCGTGCTGCTCCTGCTGTTGCTCGGCATCGTACTGCTGCATCGTTATCCAAAAGCTGCTCGCCGGCTGCTCATCACATCATTTGCCCTGCTCTCGCTGGCATCCACTCCCTATATAGCCGAGGGCGCGCTGCACCTGCTGGAGACACAACCTCTAAAACAAGGCTCACACGCTGCCGGGGCGATCGTCATTCTGGGTGGCGGCAGTTACTTCTTGGCGCCCGAATATGCGGGGCAGGACACCGTCAGCGAGGCCACGCTGTTGCGTTTGCGTTATGGCGCCAGGTTGCAGCGCGAATTAAACCTACCCATTCTGGTAACCGGCGGCAAACCGCTCGGCAATAGTACTTCCGAAGCGCAGCAGATGCGCGCTGCGCTTGAACAGGACTTCAAGGTTCCGGTGCAGTGGACTGAAGACAGCTCAGACAACACGCTTGAAAATGCCCGCAACTCATATCAAATTTTGCAAAAATCCGGTGTACGGAAAATATATCTGGTCACTCACGCTTGGCACATGCCGCGCGCGGCGGACGTTTTTCGCCGCGCCGGATTTGATGTAATTGAAGCGCCCACCGCATTTATCACGCGTTACCAGACCGATCTGCTGGCCTTCATCCCGCGCGCGGGAGCCTTGCGCGACAGTACAATATTTATCCATGAAGCAATTGGTATGCTCTGGTATCAGGCTAAATCACTCACGTCACACCAACCGAAGGAAACATCATGAAAGCACGCGTCAAATGGGTAGAAAATGTCGCCTTTTTAGGTGAAACAGAAAGCAATCACGCGGTACTTATGGACGGTGCTCCTGCCGTTGGCGGCCGCAATCTGGGGCCGCGTCCGATGGAAATGCTGCTGCTGGGTGCAGGCGGCTGCACCAGTTTCGATGTGATCTCCATCCTGAAAAAGGGGCGACAGGCCGTGACCGACTGCTATGTCGAGCTGGAGGCGGAACGTGCCGAGACAGATCCCAAGGTATTCACTAAAATACACATGCACTTTGTCGTTAAGGGTCGCGACATCAAAGCAGAGCTGGTTGAAAAGGCCATCAAGCTCTCCGCTGAAAAATATTGCTCCGCTTCCATCATGCTCGGGGCGACTGCTGTCGTCACACATGATTTCGAAGTCATTCAGGAACAAGTCTGATTTTATCGGACGCCCTCAACAACTCACCTCCACCGATGCCATGAGCCAGGTTTTTCTGTATGACACCACACTGCGTGACGGCACGCAGCGAGAAGACATTTCATTGTCGGTTGACGACAAGCTGGTCATCGCAAAGCGACTTGCTGATTTCGGATTTCACTACATCGAAGGCGGCTGGCCTGGCTCCAACCCCAAAGATGCCGAGTTCTTTGCCCGCGCCGCCAAACTGAACCTGGGTGCAGCCAAGCTCACCGCGTTCGGCCGTACCCGGCAAAAGCATATTCAATGCGAGCAGGATGCCAACTTGCAGGCGTTGCTTGCCGCCGCCACACCGGTCGTCACGATGGTGGGCAAGAGTTCAGATTACCACGTCAAACTGGTGCTCTCAGCCACGCTGGAAGAAAACCTGGCGATGATCTCCGACAGCGTGTCCTACATAAAATCAATGGGGCGCGAAGTCGTGTTCGATGCCGAACATTTTTTCGACGGTTTCCTTGCCAATCAGGACTATGCTCTTGCGACGTTGCGTGCAGCTTCCGAGGCAGGAGCCGACTGGCTGGTTCTTTGCGAAACTAACGGCGGCAAACTGCCCTGGGAAGTCGAGGAAATCGTGCGTGAAGTTACGCGGCATATCAGCACCCCGCTGGGCGTGCATTGCCACAATGACACTGGCTGCGGCGTCGCCAATTCGCTGGCGGCCGTGCGAGGCGGCTGCACGCAGGTGCAGGGCACCATCAATGGCTATGGCGAGCGCGTCGGCAATGCCAATCTGACCACCATCATTCCGAATCTTCAGCTCAAGATGGATAAGCCGGTAGTGACTGCGGAACAGTTGTGCGAACTGACGCAGCTGTCGCACTACATCGCGGAAGTAGTCAATCTCAAACACTACAACCATGCACCTTACATCGGCCATAGCGCCTTCGCACACAAGGGCGGCATCCATGTAGCTGCGGTTCTCAAGGCCGCCGACACCTACCAGCATATCGACCCGGCGCTTGTCGGCAATCAGATGCGCTCGGTCATCTCGGAGTTATCGGGGCGCGGCAATATTCAGCTTCAAGCCAGTGCGCAAGGCATCGATCTTAACAACGAAGATGCACAGCGCGTGTTGAGCCACATCAAACACCTAGAGCATGAAGGTTTCACCTTTGAAGCTGCGGAGGCCAGCGTTGAACTGATGCTGCATCGCTTGCGCAAAGACTACGTCCATCCATTTGAATTGATTGATTATTTTGTAATAACAGAACGACGCCAGAGTCGCGGACTGTTGTCAGAGGCCACGGTAAAGGTAAAGGTAAGCAATGAAGTCAAGTTTGTTGCGGCCGAAGGTAACGGCCCAGTCAATGCGCTTGCGAGTGCTCTGCGCCGAGGGCTGGAAGACGTGTATCCAGTGCTGAAGACGGTGCGCCTGATCGATTATAAGGTGCGCATACTGGACAGCGCCAAAGGCACTTCCGCGCAGATCCGCGTGCTGATTACCTTTCAGGGCGGCGGTCATGTCTGGACGACTGTGGGCGCCAGCGCCAACATCATCGATGCCAGCTGGCATGCGCTCTCTGACAGTCTGGAATATGCACTACTGAAGCTAAGCTCATGACCTGATGCCGGGAGCTGACGCGCCTCACTCCTGCCGTCCGCACCAATCCCGGGCAAACTGGCCTGCTACACGCCCGCTGCGCGAGCCGCGCGACAACGACCATTGCAATGCAGCACGTCTGACTTCATCGTTCACGCCTGACTTCCAGCCGTGGTGTTGCAGCCAGCGCGCGGCAATGGCCAGATATTCATCCTGACTGAACGGATAGAAGGAAATCCACAAACCGAATCGCTCGGACAAGGAGACTTTTTCCTCAACGCTTTCCGCAGGATGAATTTCGTCGCCATCATATTTGGTCGCCAGATTGTCAGACATATAGTCCGGCATCAGATGGCGGCGGTTCGAGGTAGCATAGATCAGCAGATTATCAGAGAACGCAACCAGATCACCGTCGAGCGCAGCTTTTAACGTCTGATAGCCATCCTCATCCGCATTGAATGACAGGTCGTCGCAATACAGAATGAAGCGCTCAGCGCGCCCCTCCACCAGCCCCACGATCAGCGGCAGATCAACCAGCCCCTGCTTGTCGATCTGTATCACACGCAAACCGGCATCGGCATATTCGTTCAGCAACGCCTTGACCAGCGACGACTTGCCGGTGCCGCGCGCACCGGATAAAAGCACATTATTCGCCGTACCGCCCTTGACAAATTGCAGGGTGTTTTGTCCGATGCGCTTTTTCTGATCGTCGATACCGAGCAGATCGGCAAGAGCTATGCGCTGAAAATTTACCACCGGTTGCAAAGTACGCTGCCGGTGATCCCAGCGGAAGGCTGCCGCTGCCTGCCAGTCCGGCACCGAAACCTGCGAACCCGGCAGCACGTTTTCAAGACGGGCTAGCAACCCTTCGGCGCGGGTGAAAAAACAATCGAGTTTATTCAAGACTTAGCTTCGGTAACTGGCGTTGATCTTCACGTAATCGTAAGAGAAATCACAAGTCCACAGCGTTGCATTGACAACCCCGCGCCCCAGCACGACGCGAATCGTGATGTCGGACTGCTGCATCACGCGCTGGCCGTCTTCTTCCTGGTAACTTGCAGCTCTGCCGCCATTTTCGGCGACCAGCACCTCGTCCAGATAAAGCCGGATTGCTGCCACGTCCAGATCATCAACGCCCGCATAACCGATCGCGGCGAGGATACGGCCGAGATTAGGGTCGGATGCAAAAAATGCAGTCTTGACCAGCGGCGAATGCGCGATGGCATAACCGATTTTCTTGCATTCATCTTCATCTCGGCCGCCTTCAATTTTGACGGTGATGAATTTGGTCGCACCCTCGCCGTCACGCACGATGGCTTGCGCCAGGAAGATCGCCACGTCGGTGATGGCTTCTAGCAGGATGCCATAGGCACTGCTACCTGCCACAGTAACTTCGGGCAACGCAGATTTTCCTGTGGCGATCAGCATCAGCGCGTCGTTGGTGGACGTATCTCCGTCCACGGTGATGCAATTGAACGAACGGTTTGCAACTTCCGTCACCAGCGACTGCAACAGAGGCTGACTGACGCCCGCGTCGGTAGCGATGTAGCCCAGCATGGTCGCCATGTTGGGATGGATCATGCCCGACCCTTTGGCAATGCCGGTAATCGTCACAGTCACGCCGTCAATGAGAACCTGCCTGGAGATGGCCTTGGCGACGATGTCGGTGGTCATGATCGCTGCCGAGGCATCGAACCAGTTGTCGCTTGCTATATTGGCAACTGCGGCAGGCAGACCGGCGGCAATTTTCGCAACCGGCAACATCTCCATGATCACACCGGTAGAAAAGGGCAGAATTTGACTGGACTTGCAGCCCAGCAAACCGGCCAGTGCAGCACACGTGCTGCGCGCGTCTTGCAAACCCTGTTCTCCGGTCCCTGCATTTGCGTTACCCGTATTGACCACCAGCGCGCGGATGCCTTCGGCTTTAGCCAGATGCTCTTTTGCCACGATGACGGGCGCCGCACAAAAGCGGTTTTTTGTGAACACACCGGCAACACGGGCGCCGTCGCACAGCTCGATCACCAGCAAATCACGGCGATTTTCGCGCTTGATGTTTGCCTCCGTGATCCCCAGACGGACGCCCGCGACGGGCAACAGTTGCGCCGCCACAGGCGGATTCAGATTAACCGGCATCAGATTTTCTCCGGCGTTTAGTAACGCCCACCCGTTTTGTAAATGTAATTCGTCAATTCTGCGGACTCGATATTCACGCGACGTACGATACCGTGCATGTTGCGGATAATGCCGCGCATGACGCGATAGACCAGCATCGGGTGCGTATTGATCAGCGTTTCAAATCGGGCGCGCTCCATGCTCAACACTTTGGTCGGACCGACCGCATAAAGCGTCGCGCTGATCTGAGTCGCGGCACCGCCGGCAAACGTGATCATGCCCGCCAGATCGCCCGGTTTGAGCACGTGAACAGTGGATTCATCGCCACCGCTTTCAATCTTTACCTCTACTTCGCCGGAAGCCAAAATAAACAGGTTATCGGGCTGCTGATCCTGGGGCTGAACAATGACATCGCCCGCCTTGAATTCCTTAACTTCAAACAAATCCGCCAGAATTTCTACTTCGGCTTCGCTCAACTCCTCCGTCACCGGCGAGGTGCGTAGCGTTTCAAGTACTAATGACATTGCCTTCTCCCTAAGTTAACTGTCCATGACACTGCTTGAATTTCTTGCCCGAACCACACGGACAAGGGTCATTGCGCCCGGTCTTTTTGCCGCTACGCACAAACGTTTGCTGCTCTTCTTCGGTTGACACAGCCTCGCCGGACTGGGCGAGCGCTTCTTCATAATCGGCATGGTGGTACTGTACATTTTCAGCCTGAGGGGCCGCTTCTGCCATTTCAACTTCCGCTTCGCTGCGCACCTGCACCGTCATCAACACCTGGGTGACCTCGCGCTTGATGATATCCAGCATCGTGGAGAACAGCTCAAATGCCTCACGCTTGTATTCTTGCTTGGGATTTTTCTGCGCATAACCGCGCAGGTGTATACCCTGGCGCAAGTGATCAAGCGCTGACAAATGTTCACGCCAGTGCACGTCGATGTTCTGCAACATGATGGCACGCTCATAGTGATGCATGGGCTCAGCCCCCACCACTTCCACTTTGGCCTGATACAACTGGCTGGCTGATTCGAATACGCGCGTACGCAATCCCGCTTCATTCAGGTGACTGTCTTCCTCGAGCCACTGCGCGAGCGGCAACGCCAGATGAAAATCGGCGGCGAGTGCTTTTTCAAGACCTGCCACATCCCACTGTTCTTCCATGCTGTGCGGCGCGATGTACTGGCTGATCGTGTCATCCATCACGCTGTCGCGCATCCCGGCAACAGTCTCGGAAATATCTTCGCTTTCCAGCAATTCGGTGCGCTGCTGATAGATCACCTTGCGCTGATCGTTCGCCACGTCATCGTATTCGAGGATTTGTTTGCGCATATCGAAGTTGCGCGCTTCGACCTTGCGCTGTGCATTTTCGATCGCACGCGTAACCCAGGTGTGCTCGATCGCCTCACCTTCGGGCAACTTGAACTTGTTCATGATTGCGGCGACGCGATCCGAGGCAAAAATACGCAGCAACGGATCTTCGAGCGACAGATAGAAGCGGCTCGAGCCAGGATCACCCTGGCGACCGGAACGGCCGCGCAAC
Source organism: Burkholderiales bacterium (assembly GCA_038205615.1). Lineage (GTDB taxonomy): Bacteria > Pseudomonadota > Gammaproteobacteria > Burkholderiales > Gallionellaceae > Gallionella. The sequence continues at coordinate 10,263 of JBBRBS010000014.1, forward strand.
TGGTTGTCCACACGGCGCGATTCATGGCGTTCGGTGCCAATGATGTGCAAACCGCCACTCTTGAGCACCTGTTCATGGACCAGCCTCCACTCGGCTTTCAACTGTTCGATAAGCGCGTCCCGTGCACTGTCGTCCAGCGTCTCGTCATTGTCGATCAACTCGACCTGTTTCTCGATACTGCCGCCCAGCACGATATCCGTACCGCGCCCTGCCATGTTGGTGGCGATCGTCACCATTTTCGGCTGTCCGGCCTGAGCTACGATCTCGGCTTCGCGCGCATGCTGCTTGGCGTTGAGCACCTGATGCGGCAGCTTCTCCTTCTCAAGCAGACTAGACAATAACTCTGAATTCTCGATTGAAGTCGTTCCGACCAGCACCGGCTGACCCCGTTCGTAACAATCCTTGATGTCGATGATCACCGCGCGATATTTCTCCATCGCAGTCAAATACACCTTGTCCATCATGTCGCGCCGAACGGTCGGGCGATTGGGCGGAATGATGACCGTTTCCAGATTGTAAATCTGCTGAAACTCATAGGCTTCGGTGTCCGCAGTTCCCGTCATGCCGCCCAGCTTGTTGTACATGCGGAAATAATTCTGGAACGTAATCGATGCAAGTGTCTGATTTTCCTTCTTAATCTCGACACCCTCTTTAGCCTCGACGGCCTGATGCAGACCGTCCGACCAGCGTCGACCCGACATCAGACGGCCAGTATGCTCGTCCACGATGACCACTTCTCCGTCCTGCACCACATAATTCTGATCGATGTGATACAAGGCGTGCGCGCGCAAGGCGGCATACAGATGATGGATCAGGCTGATGTTAGCGGCGTCATACAAGCTGCCGTTCGGCGGCAACAGCCCAGCTTCAGTCAGGATATTCTCGGCGTGCTCATGACCGATCTCGGACAGCAGAATCTGATGATTCTTTTCGTCAACCGAGTAATCGCCCGGACCATCTTCCTCCGCCTGGCGCACCAACTGCTTAACCAGCTCGTTGATCTGCAGATAGACATTGACATCGCCTTCAGCCTGGCCTGAGATAATCAGCGGGGTACGCGCTTCATCGATCAGGATGGAGTCCACCTCGTCGACGATCGCGTAATTGAGTTTACGCTGGAAGCGTTCGCCCATCTGGCTTGCCATATTATCGCGCAGGTAATCGAAACCGAATTCGTTGTTGGTGCCGTAGGTGATATCTGCCGCATAGGCAACCTGCTTTTCGTCCGATGGCATTTGCGTGACGATCACGCCGACTGACAGGCCGAGAAAACGGTAAAGCTTACCCATCCACGCTGCATCGCGCGACGCCAGATAATCATTGACCGTGACGACATGCACACCAAGACCGCTGATCGCATTCAGATAAACCGGCAGCGTGGCCATCAGCGTCTTGCCTTCGCCAGTGCGCATTTCGGCTATTTTGCCGTAATGCAGCACCATCCCGCCTATCATCTGCACATCATAGTGTCGCATCCCCAGCGCGCGCGTACCCGCTTCGCGCACCACGGCAAACGCCTCCGGCAGCATCGATTCCAGCGTTTCGCCCCCGGCATGCCGCTGCCTGAAGCTGTCGGTTTTGTCACGCAACTGCTCATCGGAGAGTTTCGCTATATCAGCTTCCAACTTGTTGATTACTTTGACTGTCGTGCGATATTGCTTGAGCAGGCGATCGTTACGACTACCGAAAATACTTTTAAGCGCTTTTGAAATCATGTTTTCTCAACCACAGGACGGTTCTGAACCATCCAACCCTTATAAATTATAAAAATTAATTAGTTAATCCTGCTAACCGGCTCGCAGAAAGCGCACGGGATTCTGTGCAAGGCCCTTGTATCGGACTTCAAAATGCAGATGATTGCCGGTGGAACGTCCGGTACTGCCCACCTCGGCAATTTTATCGCCGCGCCGGACCACCTGCCCCACCTTGACCAACAGCTTCGACGCGTGCGCATAACGCGTCACTATATCATTACCGTGATCGATCTCGATCATATTACCATACTGAGCATGGGTATCTGCATACACAACCACCCCGCCTGCCGAGGCATGTATCGCGGTGCCGGACTCGGCCATGAAATCGACTCCTTCATGCATCGCGCTGCGGCCGGTAAAGGGATCGACACGCCAGCCGAAATTCGACGTATACACGCCATCACTGACTGGAGCTACCGAGGGCAGCAAGCCACGGCTCAACTGGTCCTGCATCAACAGTGTATTGAGTGCGGTCAATTTATCAGTTCTGTCGTCAATCAGCCGCGTCAGGGAATCGAGTTGCAGCGCGAGGTTGGCAGCGGAGAGCGTACCTGCGGCCACCAGCGGACCGCCCTGCGCAGGAGGCTGATCAAACTGGAAGTCGGCAGGTTTCATACCCGTCAGCTTGACCAGACGACCACCCAGTGCATCCAGGCGCTGCACACGCGCCTGCATCTCACCCAGCTTGACCGCCAACGCATCCAGACTGCTGCGCTCATACTGACTTTCCCGAACCTGCGTGCCGCCTGTATGTATCAGGCTACCCGCGGATACGCGCATCGACTGCACGCCGAACACCGCGATGTATACGAAGCATGACAACAGCACCAACAACATGGCGATCTGCCTGCCGCCTAAATATATACTGCGAGATTCCGCCCATTTATTGGAAACTAGAATAATATTCATGCTTCTCCTTATTCTTTAGTATTCATTGGCCCGTGCCCCAACGTTTAAAATCCCTGATGAGCGGCAGTTCGGAAATGCGCGCTTTGCTCGACACCGTACAGACGCTGTCGGCGTTGCAGCGGCATTTCGCCCAAGTTGCGCCACCACACTTCGCGCAATCCACTCAGGTACTGGGACTGCGTCAGGGAACACTGAGCATCGCCGTTACTAACGGCACGCTAGCTGCAAAATTGCGCCAGCTCGCCCCGGAGCTCGTAACCAGATTGCAGGACAGGGGCTGCGAGGTTAGCGGAATCAGGGTTAAGGTGCAAGTTGGCTACGCTCCTGTTGTACCTAAACCCACGCCGCGCATTCTGACCAATACGGCGCAACGCCAGCTACACGCACTCAGTGAGCGCCTGGGTGATTCACCACTCAAACTGGCACTGGAGAAATTTTCAAAGAAAAAAGACTAATAACTGAAAACCCGCGAACTTAAAGAAATACCCGCCACGCCACCAGCACATAGCGCTCCAGTACGAACAGCAGTCCAAACACCAGCAACAGCAATACCGTGAGGCGCACCGTTTGCCAGGCGAACTTCAGGTAACGACGGTTGCGCGTGAAGACATACATGCCGCCTGAGATCACCAGCATCAGAGTAACCAAAACCAGAATCAAGCGCATCATCAACATGAATAACCCTCCAGACTGGCTTCGTTAGAAGATTATGCCGCCTGCAGGCGTAGAAATTCCGGTGCATCGTCCCCGTTGTCAAACGTCACGAATTCCCAGGCATCGTCATCGGCGAGTAGCTCGCGTAGCAGGGCATTATTCAGTGCATGACCCGATTTGAAGCCTGAAAAAGCACCGATGACGGCGTGACCCAGCAGATACAGGTCACCGATCGCATCGAGCACTTTGTGTTTGACAAACTCATCTTCGAAACGCAGTCCATCGGCATTGAGCACACGATATTCGTCCATGACGATCGCATTGTCCAGACTACCGCCCAGCGCCAGCCCCTGTGCGCGCATGTTTTCAACATCCTGCATGAAGCCGAAAGTGCGTGCGCGGCTGATATCGCGAATATAGGAATGCTCGTCGAGATCGACCGAGACATGCTGCTTAGTGTTGGCAAAGACCGGATGGGCGAAATTGATGGTAAAGGTCAATTTATAGCCGTTGTAGGGCTCGAATCTGACCCATTTATCGCCCTGCTTCACCTCAACCGTTTTTTTGATGCGGATGAATTTCTTGGCCGAAGATTGCTCGATAATGCCTGCAGATTGCAGCAGGAAAATGAACGTTCCTGCGCTGCCGTCCATGATCGGCACTTCCGCGCCGTCCATTTCGACAATAGCATTGTCGACCCCCAACCCTGCCAGCGCCGACATCAGGTGCTCGATCGTGGCAATTCGCACCCCGTTCTGCTCCATACACGTCGACAACCTAGTGTCATGCACCAGATCGGCACGCGCGTGAATCTCCTCCACAGGCTTCACATCCATGCGGCGAAACACGATACCGCTATTCACCGCGCCGGGGCGCAACGACAGCATGACTTTTTCGCCGCTATGCAAACCCACTCCCGTCACGCTGACGGAAGTTTTCAAGGTGCGTTGCTTAACCATCGGCTTATTCAGGGCAAGTTTCATGCCGTGATTTTACCACAGCCAGACATCCTGAATCCTTCACTCAGAAACAGGAGCTTTAGCTCCGTTGTTTCGTGTGAATGCCCTTCATTCAGAAATAGGCGATTTTCTGCCTTATATTCCGAGTGAAGACCCTTGCGGTTTTGCGACATGAAACCGGCTCTTAGTCTGCCTGTTTACGCAAGAATGACGGGATATCATAGGTATCCACACCGGATTTCTCCATTGCATCAACGGCGGCACGGCGACCGCTGCGCATGATCGTTGGTGTTTCCAGTTCTCCGTAATTGACATTCGACATTGGCATATCGTGGGTACCGGTCCGTCTGCTTTCTTCCTCGACATAGACAAGTTCCGGCTTGGATTTACGTCCGCCCAGGCCTGTCGCTACGACTGTCACACGCAAGTCATCGCCCATGGATTCATCGAACACTGAACCCAGAATCACGGTCGCCTCTTCAGCTGCGAACTGCACGCACGCCATCACCTCATCCATTTCCCTGAGTTTCAGGGAACTGGTGGACGTGATATTTACCAGCACGCCGCGCGCACCGGTCAGATCCATATCTTCGAGCAACGGGCTGGAAATTGCGCGTTCGGCGGCGATCCTTGCACGGTCAGGCCCGGATGCAACCGCAGAACCCATCATGGCCATGCCATTTTCCGACATGACAGTGCATACGTCGGCGAAGTCGACGTTGATCAGGCCGGGCGCATTGATAACTTCAGCGATACCCGCAACGGCGCCTTGCAACACGCCGTTGGCAGCCTTGAAGGCTTCTGGTACGGTGACGTCGTTACCCAGCACTTCCATCAATTTGGAGTTAGGCACGATGATCAACGAATCTACATGCTCCTGCAGCGCCTTGATTCCTTCGGCGGCAAAACGCATGCGATTACCTTCATAGGTAAAAGGCTTGGTCACCACGGCTACGGTCAGAATATTCATTTCACGGGCGATTTGCGCGATGATAGGCGCAGCTCCCGTACCGGTACCGCCACCCATGCCGGCGGTGATAAACACCATGTTCGCACCCCGAATCATCTCTTTGATACGGTCGCGATCCTCTTCGGCTGCAGCCTGTCCAACCGATGGCTTTGCACCTGCACCCAGACCCTTGGTAATCGCGGCACCAATTTGCAGCTGCGTGCCGGCTTTACTCCGATTGAGCGCCTGTGCATCGGTATTGATCGCGATGAATTCAACCCCCTGCACGCCCTGCTCGATCATATGGTCTACCGCATTACCACCACACCCACCTACGCCGATCACCTTGATTACCGCATCCTGAGATGGTGCTTCCATGATTTCAAACATTGCTGCCTCCCTAAATAATACAAAAATTTCATTGGTCAGATTCTGACCGCCCTCAACCTGAATACTAAATACTATTTTCTGATTCCTGAATCATGAATCCTGCCTTTAAAACCACGACTTCATTTTCGCCAGCACATCCCCAAAGGTATTCGCCTGCATGCGTGCAGCTTCATTGTTCTTGTGATATTCCAGACCATATAACAACAGCCCTACCCCGGTCGCCATGCGTGGCGTCTTCACCACATCCGACAAACCGCCTACATATTTTGGAATTCCCAGCCTGACCGGCATATGGAAAATCTCCTCGCCCAGTTCGACCATGCCCTGCATCGCGCTGCTTCCGCCGGTGATCACGATACCGGATGACAACAAATCGTCGAATCCGCTGCGGCGCAACTCCGCCTGCACCAGAGAATAAAGCTCCTCGACGCGCGGCTCGATGACCTCGGACAAGGTCTGCCTGGACAACATGCGTGGCCCGCGCTCGCCCACACCCGGCACTTCGATCACGCCGTCATCCGCTAGCTGGCGCAACGCGCAGCCGTAACGAATCTTGATATCCTCGGCATCCTGAGTCGGCGTGCGTAAAGCCATCGCGATGTCATTGGTGATCTGGTCACCGGCAATCGGGATCACGGCGGTGTGCCGTATCGATCCACCGGTATACACCGCGATGTCGGTCGTACCGCCGCCGATATCCACCAGACACACGCCCAGATCCATCTCATCGTCGGCCAGCACCGCGTAGCTCGATGCCAAGGGCTGCAAAATCAGTTCGTTAACTTCCAGGCCACAACGGTGAATACACTTCATGATGTTCTGCACGGCAGCCACGGCACCTGTGACGATATGCACCTCGACGTCCAGACGCATTCCGCTCATACCCAGTGGCTTCTTGATGCCATCCTGTCCGTCGATACTGAAAGCCTGCTCCAAGACATGCAGAATCTGCTGATCGCCCGCCAGGCTAATGGAGCTTGCAGTCTCAAGCACACGATCTATATCGGCTTGGGTGACTTCCTTGTCCTTGATCTTCACCATGCCGCGTGAATTCGTACTGCGAATATGGCTTCCCGCAATGCCGGTATGCACCTCGGTGATTTTGCAATCGGCCATCAGCTCAGCTTCCTCCAGCGCGCGCTGAATCGCTTTCTCGGTCGCCTCGATGTTGACCACCATGCCTTTTTTCAGGCCGGATGATTCGTGCATACCCATGCCAATTACTTCAAGCGTGCCGTCAGGCCTGACCTCCCCGACTATCGCGACAATCTTCGACGTGCCTATATCGAGGCCTACCACCAGATTCTTCGTATCCCTATTTCTGCTCATCGCTTGGTCTCCACTGCCATTTTCTGTTATTCATTTGCATGCGTTTATACATTGCCATGTCTCTTTTTTACTGCAAATCCGTCACGGTATCGCATATCAACAACCTGCAGCGCTGGCACCGGCGTTAGCGCATCCTGCGGGACTTGCATCAGCCCATAGGGAAAGACAGATACGAATCGGGCCAGTCGTTGCACCATCGCCTCGCGGCCCAGCTCCACCACCATGTTGTTGCTCAACTGCAGCTTCCAGGCATGCCGGGGTGAGAGCGCCAGCTGCATCACCTTTAAATTCAGTCCCGCCAGTTGCGCGCTGAATTTTTCATAATGCTGCGCAACTTCTGCCGACGTCCCTTCATAACCGACAAATCTCGGCAATTCCTGTTTCGTTTCGGCTGTAAACACTTCGCCTTGCAGATTCACTAGCGCCACATCATTCCAGCGCGCCAGCGGCTGATGCTCTTCAAAACTCAACGCCAGACTGCTGGGGAATTCACGGCGGATGCTGACATTGCGCACCCAGGGTAACTTCTCCAATGAATGCCTTAATTTGTCGATATCCACCGTCAAAAAATTACCGTGCACATCCTGGCGCACCATCGCCAGCACATCATCCGTCACCACACGGCCCGGCACTACCACCAGCCGCACCGTCTTGATCGGCAGCAGCTGTGGTAAATGCACCACGTAATGCACCGCGCCGTACAGCACCAATAACACACTGCAAAAAAACAGTGCGCTGGCGAGACTGCGCAGCAATGATGCGTTATCCCACATGCGCCATTCCTAAAACACGCAGCACCAACTCATCGAAACTGATACCCGCCTGACGCGCCGCCATCGGCACCAGGCTGTGATCGGTCATGCCAGGCGAGGTATTCACTTCCAGCACGAAAGGTTTTCCGCCTTCACTCATCAGAAAGTCCACGCGTCCCCAGCCTTGTCCGCCGATCAGCGCAAAAGCGCTCTTAGCCAGGCGTTGCATTTCGATCTCCTGCCCGGCATTAAGGCCGCTCGGGCACAGATAACGCGTGTCGTCGCGCAGGTATTTCGCCTCGTAGTCGTAGAACTCATTGGCCGGTTCGATCTTGATGACCGGCAAGGCCCGCTCACCCAGAATCGCCACGGTGTATTCGCCGCCGCCAATGAAACTCTCCGCGATCACCAACTTATCGTGACATGCTGCGCTCTGATAGGCGGCCTGCAATTCGCCCGTCGCCTTGACCTTGCTGATGCCGACGCTGGAACCTTCGTTGGCAGGCTTGACGAACAGCGGCAAACCCAGCTGCTGCACAATTTCTTCGCTCACACTGTCTGCATCGATGATCTGGAAGGCGGGAATAGGTAAACCACCCGCCTGCCACACCAGCTTGCTGCGCCACTTATCCATGCCAAGTGCGGATGCCATCACACCGCTGCCGGTATAAGGCATACCCAGCAATTCGAGTGCGCCTTGCACGGTGCCGTCTTCACCGAAACGGCCGTGCAGTGCGATGAAGACGCGATCGAAACCCTCAATCACCAGTTCCTGCAAATTGCGCGTGGCAGGATCGAACGCATGCGCATCCACGCCGCTGCGCAGCAGGGAGGCTAATACGGCCGCGCCGCTTTTCAACGAAACCTCACGCTCGGCGGAGCGCCCGCCAAACAACACGGCTACTTTTCCAAATGAACCATGATCGGTAACGCCAGATTCAGGATTCAGAGTCGGTGTACGGGGAGCGCTATTTTTTTTATCCATATTTCCTGTCTCGCCTATGATTTTCACTTCCGTGTGCAATTCCACACCGGTTTGAGCAGCTACAATTTCCCGCACAGAGCAGATCAGATTCTCAATATCTGCCGCTGTGGCTCCCCCTGTGTTAACGATAAAATTTGCATGTTTTTCAGATACTTGGGCACCGCCGACATATCGACCTTTGAGGCCGCACTGTTCAATCAGCCGCGCCGCATGATCACCCGGCGGATTGCGAAATACCGAACCCGCATTCGGCAGATTCAGCGGCTGGCTGCTGATGCGTTTGCTCAACAACGCCTTGATCTGCTGCCGCGACTGTTCGCCATCGCCCGCTTCAAACGATAACCAGGCGCCGACGAAGAACTCCTCAAAGGACGCACCCTGAATCCGGCTTACACTCCGATAGCCAATTTCGTATTCGTCCGGCGTTCTCACCTTTAATTCGCCGTTGCGCGTCACGATCTGTACCTTTGCGACGTGCTGCCAGATTTCGCTGCCATAACAACCGGCGTTCATCGCCAGCATGCCGCCCAACGTACCGGGGATACCTGCGCAGAATTCCGCACCCCGACGCCCGTGCAAGGCTGAATATCGTGCCACCTTCGCGCCTGGCACGCCGGCCTGCACATAGATCAGCCCGTCGGCCTGCATACTCAGTTCATTCAATCCGCCATGCATCAGCAACACCGTGCCGCGCAATCCGCCGTCGCGCACCAGCAGGTTGCTGCCCAGGCCGACGATCACTACCGGCTCATTCAATGGCAGGCTGCACAAGTACACCCGCATATCATCCAGATCAGCAGGCTGATAGAGCCGGTCAGCCACGCCGCCTGCGCGCCAGCTGGTGTGGCGGCGCATGGACTCAGCTAGGTTCAGCTTGCCGCGCAGCACGGCTTTGATGAATTGTGTCGGCTCTATCATGTTCATATCTGCGCCAACTGCCTGACAGCCGCAGACACATTTCCGATCGTGCCCGCACCCATCGTAACGACCACATCGCCATCCTTGGCCCATTGCAATACAGACTGCGGCATGTCGGCGATGTGCTCGACAAAAATAGCTTCGCTTTGCCCCGCCAGCCGCAGCGCGTGCATCATCGCCCGCCCGTCGGCGGCAACCAGTCTCGGCTCACCTGCCGCATACACTTCCGCCAGCAACAACGCATCCACGCCGCACAATATTTTCACGAAGTCTTCGAACAGATCGCGGGTGCGGGTATAGCGATGCGGCTGGAATGCAAGCACCAGCCGGCGTCCGGGAAATGCGCCACGTACAGCGGCCAGTGTCGCGGCCATCTCGACAGGGTGGTGTCCGTAATCGTCGATTAAAGTAAACGTGCCGCCGTCGGGTAGTTTAATTTCCCCGTAGCGCTGAAAGCGCCTGCCGACTCCCTCGAATTCACTTAAAGCTGCGACAATCGCGTCGTCCGCCACGCCGACTTCCAGCGCAATCGCGATCGCGGCCAGTGCATTCAATACGTTGTGCTGCCCGGGCAAGTTGAGCGTGATCTCAAGATCGCGCGGCGTACCGTTCTGCCGGCAAAGGGCCGTGAAGCACATCTGACCTGCCTGATGTCGCACGTTGACCGCACGGATTTGCGCATCCTCGCTGAATCCGTAAGTCGTCACCGGCTTGGTAATGCGCGGCAGGATTTCGCGGATATTGGCGTCGTCCACGCATACCATCGCGCGGCCATAGAACGGCAGATGCTCGACGAAATCCACGAATGCCTGCTTCAGGCGCGCAAAGTCATGGCCATACGTTTCCATATGGTCTTCGTCGATATTGGTCACCACCGCGAGTATCGGCTGCAGATACAGGAACGACGCATCAGACTCATCCGCTTCCACGACGATGAATTCACCGGTTCCCAGCTTTGCATTGGTGCCGCTGCTGTTGAGCTTGCCCCCGATCACGAAGGTAGGATCGAATCCGCCCCGCGCCAACACACTGGCCGTCAACGACGTGGTCGTGGTCTTGCCGTGCGTGCCGGCCACCGCTATCCCCTGACGCAGACGCATCAGTTCAGCCAGCATCATCGCGCGCGGCACGACCGGAATATGGCGCGCACGCGCAGCCAACACTTCCGGATTGTCGCCACCCACGGCGGTGGACACCACCACGACATCCGCATCGGTCAGGTTATCCTCGGCATGGCCGATCGTGACTTTCACGCCCAGATCGCTCAAGCGTTTAGTTGCCGCGTTCTCGCCGAGATCCGAACCGCTGACCTCAAAACCCAGATTAAACAGCACCTCGGCTATCCCGTTCATGCCGGACCCGCCTATCCCGACAAAGTGTATCTGTTTGATTTTATGTCTCATTCCGCCAACTCCTTGCATACGCTCGCAACTTTTTCAGCGGCTTCAGGACGTGCGAGGTTACGTGCCCGCTGCGCCATTACTTTCAATTTTTCACGATCGAGCTCACTTAGCAATTCTGCGAGCTTGCCTGCATTCAACTCAGTTTGTGGCAGTAATACGGCGGCCCCCCGCGAGCTCAAAAAGCGCGCGTTGTGGGTCTGGTGATCGTCCACCGCAAACGGGAACGGGATCAGCAGACTGGCGACACCGGCGGCTGCAAGTTCCGCTACCGTCAGCGCGCCAGAACGGCAAATTACAAGATCAGCCTTGGCATAGGCATCCGCCATATCCACGATGAATGGCTGAATGTCGGCCTCGACACCGGCCGCCTTGTATAAATCCAGAACGGCTGAGTGATGATTCTTGCCGGTCTGATGCACTACATTCGGACGTATCGCTTCCGGCAATTGGCCTAGCGCCTGAGGGATCGCTTCATTGATCGCTTTCGCGCCCAGACTGCCGCCCACCACCAGCACGTTCAAACGGCCTGTTCGTGCCGCGTAGCGCTGTTGCAGCTCTGACAACGCTGCGATACTGCTGCGCACCGGGTTGCCGCACCAGATGGCTTTTGGCAACACATCGGGAAATCCGCTCAGCACTTTTTGCGCTAACTTCGCCAGCACCTTGTTACTCAGCCCGGCAACTGAATTCTGTTCATGAATAACCAGCGGCCTGCGCAACAGGGCCGCCATCAAGCCTCCGGGGAAGGTGATGTAACCGCCCATGCCCAGCACCACGTCAGGCCGGTAGCGAAACATCGCGACCGCGCTTTGCCACAAGGCGATGCTGAGGTTTATCGGCAGCAGCATCTTGCGCAGCAAACCGTTACCACGCAGCCCTGAAAAGCGCACCATCGCCATCTCAAAACCATGTTTCGGCACCAGATCCGCTTCCATGCTGTTTGGCGCACCCAGCCAAGTTACCTGCCACCCCTGTTCGCGCAGGAGGTCAGCCACCGCGAGAGCTGGAAAAATATGGCCTCCAGTACCGCCAGCCATGATCAATATCGATCGACTCACGCGGGCATCCCCCGTGCAAGCCGAGAGATTTTGACGCAGGAATTCACCTGATTCACTTCCCCGCGCCGAAACCAAAGGTTGGAGATTATTTATTTTCATGCTGGCATGCCTCTGGCCAACCTTCGGTTTTCATAATCGACGCGCAGCAGCACTGCAGCGGCGATGCAGTTCACCACCACGCCGCTGCCGCCAAAGCTCAGGAATGGTAACGTCAAGCCCTTGGTTGGCAATACCCCCATGTTCACGCCGATGTTGATTGTCGCCTGCACGCCAATCCACACGCCGATGCCTTGCGCCACCAGGGCGGAATAATTGCGTTCCAGAAACGCGGCATGTCGACCTATCTGAAACGCACGTATCACCACCATTGCGAACAGCGCAATCACGCAGATCACGCCCGCCAGCCCCAGCTCTTCCGCAATCACAGCCATCAGAAAATCGGTATGCGCTTCCGGCAGATAAAATAGTTTCTCCACACTCGCACCCAGCCCCACTCCGAATCGTTCTCCGCGCCCGAAAGCGATCAGCGCATGGCTGAGTTGATACCCCTTGCCATACGGATCAGCCCAGGGATCCATGAAGCCGATCACGCGCTGCATCCGGTAGGGTGATGAAAATATAAGTGCGGCGAAGGCCATCGGCAGTGCCACGATCAGTGCGCCGAACACCTTGACGTTGAATCCGCCCAGCCACAGCGTGCAGAAAGCGATCGACAGGATCACGACGAATGCGCCCATGTCCGGCTCTTGCAACAACAAACCACCGATAACCACCATGACGGCGAACATCGGCAGGAATGCCTGGATAAACAGATGCTTTACATTGCCCTTGCGAACCGTGTAATCGGCCGCATACATCACGGCAAACAGCTTCATCAATTCGGAAGGCTGTAAATTGATCACGAACAGCGATAACCAGCGACGGCTGCCGTTCACTTCGCGCCCGATATGCGGGATCAGCACCAGGATCAGCAGCGCTGCGCCTGCCAGGAACAAATAAGGTGAGTACGTCTGCCAGAATTGCACCGGCACCTGAAACGCGATTAAGCCTGCTATCAAGCCCACCGCAATGAACATGCTGTGCCGCATCAGGTAATAGGTGGCCTGATGGCCGGTAAATTTGCTGCCTTCGGCGGTTGCGATCGACGATGAATACACCATCACCAGTCCGACCGACAGCAGGGCGATAAACACCCAGATCAGCAACGTATCGAACTGCGCCTGAGGTGGCGGCGTGCGTGTTCTGACTAATGAGGCCATGCGCCCTCCTCATTCAACTTACGCACTTCCCCGACAAACACTTCCGCACGATGGGCATAATTGCGGTACATATCGAAGCTGGCACAGGCAGGTGACAGCAGCACCGCATCTCCGGCCTGCGCGAACTTCGCAGCCTTGCGCACTGCATCACTCATGTCCACGGCGTACGTCACAGGCACATCACAGCCATGCAGCGCTGCTGCGATCAGCATTGCATCTCGGCCGATCAGCACAACCGCACGCGCGTGTTCTGTCACAGCCGGTTTTAAGGGTGAAAAATCCTGTTCCTTGCCGACACCGCCTGCGATCAATACGACCTTGCAGCCCATTCCTTCAAGCGCGGCAACAGTTGCACCCACATTGGTTCCCTTTGAGTCGTCATAGAACGTCACACCTTGTATTTGCGTGATTTTCTCGACGCGGTGCGGCAACCCCTTGAAGCTGCGCAACCCCTCCAGCAGGACTGGCATTGGTAATTTAATCGAGCAACACAAAGCGAGGGCGGCCAGCGCATTGGCGACATTGTGCAAACCGGCCAGTTGCAGTTCAGAGGCTTTGATCAGACGCTGACCGCCCTGCATTAGCCAGACATCGTTGCCTGAACGCTCGATGCCAAAATCACAGTCGCGCGCAGGCTGATTAAGGCCAAAACTGACGAACTCTTTCGCCGCATCCTTCATGCCAATGCTGCGCGCATCGTCCCGATTCAGGACCTGCATGCCGCAACCGTCGATAATCCGCTCTTTGGCCGCTGCATAGTGATCCATGCCGTCGTAGCGATCCAGATGATCTTCGCTGACATTGAGCACCGTGGCTGCATCTGTCTTTAAGGTTGCAGTCGTTTCGAGCTGAAAGCTGGATAACTCCAGCACCCAGATTTCGGGCGGCTGGTCAGCCCGCTGCATCACCACATCCAGCACGGCAGGCGATATATTGCCCGCTGCGACGGCATCAAAACCGGCAACCTTGCACAGGTGCTCCACCAGACTGGTCACCGTCGTTTTGCCGTTAGAGCCTGTGATTGCAAGTACCCTAGGATTGAGGAGAGCGAAGCGAGGAGTGGAAGATCGAGAATTGAGTTGCTGTGCGAACAGCTCTATATCTCCCACCACAGGAATGCCGCGCGCACGCGCAGCAGCCACATGCGGGTCGGACAATGGCACACCGGGACTGATCGCGATCAGGTCGATCCCTGCAAACAGCGTGTCATCGAATGCGCCATAGAATATCTGCTCCCGTGCGACCAGCCTGGCCACGTCCTCGATGCCCGGCGGCGCAACGCGGCTGTCCGCAACGCGCAGGCGCGCGCCCAGCGCGCTCAACCAGCGCACCATGGATAACCCTGTCTCACCGAGACCGATTACCAGAACAGATTTGTCTCGCAGGTTTTTCATCTCAGTTTTAACGTCGCCAATCCAAGCAATACCAGCAACATTGTGATGATCCAGAAACGCACCACAACCTGCGTCTCCTTCCATCCTTTTAATTCATAATGATGATGAAGCGGCGCCATACGGAACACGCGTTTTCCGGTCAGTTTGAACGAGGCCACCTGAATCACGACTGACAATGTTTCCACCACAAACACGCCACCCATGATGAACAGCACCAGCTCCTGACGCACGATCACTGCAACCACGCCCAGCGCAGCCCCCAATGCCAGTGCGCCGACATCGCCCATAAACACTTCAGCCGGGTAGGCGTTGAACCACAGGAATGCGAGGCCCGCACCCGCAATTCCACCGCAGAACACGGCCAGTTCACCCGCGCCGGGGATATAGGGAATGCCCAGATATTTAGCAAACACGGCATTGCCTGCGACATAGGCGAATAACGCCAGCGCACTGCTCACCATCACTGTCGGCATGATCGCCAGCCCATCCAGTCCGTCGGTCAGATTCACCGCGTTACTGGTGCCGACAATCACGAAATAGACCACTGCGATGAAGGCTGCCGCACCCAGCGGAAACACAAAGAATTTCATGAACGGTACGATCAATTCGGTTTGTGCCGGCAGCGACGCTGTTTTCCACAGATAAACAGCAACGATCAGCGCGATGATCGACTGCCAGCCCATTTTCGCTTTGGCCGACAAGCCCTTTGGGTTGCGATGCACGACCTTGCGATAATCATCGATCCATCCGATCACGCCAAAGCCCAAGGTCGTGAACAACACGACCCACACGTACTGGTTGTGCAAATCGCCCCACAGCAATGTGGTAATCGCAATCGAAGTCAGAATCAGCGCGCCACCCATCGTCGGCGTTCCCGCCTTAACCAGATGTGTTTTCGGGCCGTCCGAGCGCACAGACTGGCCGATCTTGTAGGCGGTCAGCTTGCGTATCATCGCGGGACCTACCAGGAATGAAATGCCCAGCGCCGTCATGGCTGAGAGCACGGTGCGCAGCGTGATGTAATTAAATACGCTGAAAAATCGTATATCCTGAGCCAGCCATTGTGTGAGTGCTAATAACATGTTTATTCCTTCTTCTCTGTATTCACGCAGTAGGACACGACCCGTTCCATTTTCATGAAGCGCGACCCCTTCACAAGCACAGTCGTACCGGCAGCCAACTCTGTTTCCAGTGCTGTTTGCAAATCCTCCACCGAATCAAAGTGCTGCGCCCCGATAGCGAATTCACGCACCGCCGCCCGGCTTAACTCGCCCAGTGCGTAAAGTTTATCGATGCCAGCCTCGCGGGCGGCTATGCCGATTCCGGCATGAAAGGCGGCAGCGTCATCACCCAATTCACCCATGTCGCCCAGCACCAGTACTCGTTTGCCGGTCATCTGTGCCAGCACGGCGATCGCCGCATTAAGAGATGCCGGATTCGCGTTATAGGTGTCATCAATCACGACCGCCCCCAGGCGCGCTGACTTGCGTTGCAGGCGTCCTGCCACTCCGCCGAATTTTTCTAGTCCGGCGACGATGTTCTCCAGCGACAGGTTAAGTTCAATCGCAGCCGCAGTCGCCGCCAGCGCATTGCGCGCGTTATGCTCGCCGGGCACCTGCATATCTACTGTAAAATCACCCGATGGCGTCTGCGCGATTAATCGCAGGCCTGTAGAGTTTGGATACCACTGACCGCTCACATCGGCTGCGCTGTTCAAGCCGAATTCCAGTAGCGAATGCACGCCAGCAAGACTGCGCCATAGCGGCGCAAACTCGTCATCCGCATTGATGATTGCGCTGCCTTCATGCTGCAAACCTGCGAATATTTCCCCTTTAGCCTCCGCCACCGCCTGCACTGAACCCATGCCTTCCAGATGCGCGCCGCTGGCATTGTTGATCAGGGCGATTTGCGGGTGAGCAATCCGCGTCAGATAGTCGATCTCACCGGGATGATTCATACCCATTTCAATCACCGCATAGCGGTGCTGCGCGTTGAGCCGCAACAGTGTCAGCGGCATGCCAACGTCATTATTGAAATTTCCACGCGTAGCCAGCACGGCCTCATCTGATCCTGCGGCGACTCGCAGGATCGCGGCCAGCATTTCCTTGACGGTGGTCTTGCCGTTGCTGCCGGTAATCGCGACCAGCGGAATATCAAACTGGCAACGCCAGTACGCGGCCAGTTGCCCCAGCGCGATGCGAGTATCTTCGACCAGCAGCAACGGGATTTCAGCATCCTGAATCCTGAATCCTGAATCCTGATTCACCAATGCGGCAACCGCACCGGCAGCCTGCGCCTGCGCGATAAAGTCAGCACCGTCATACTGCTCACCGTGCAGCGCCACATATAAATCGCCCTTTGCAAGCTTGCGCGTGTCGGTGGACACGG
>JBBRBS010000015.1:0-26860 GCA_038205615.1 Burkholderiales bacterium
CGCATTACTCATCACTGCGAAATCCTCGAAACGGGTAATGATTCCTACCGTTTTAAGCAGCGCAAGAATCGTTCTCAAAAGAATGAAAAAGCGGAAACCGTTGGACGCTGACTAGCGGAAAGTATTGGACGCTGTTTGACATGCCAAGGGGAAATCAGCTCCTGGAAATGAACCGCGAATTGGCTCGAAACGTTCATCCGCCGCTTTCCCGCCTCTTCTACGGCGCATGCGATATTCTTCACTTATTTCAAATATTCGATTACGTACGGTGGATGCATCTGGAGGAGAGAGATTATTTTGAATGCATAACTTCCGAACTTCATACGCCGTTTTAGCAGGAGTTCGAACCTGAGCCGTAAGATAAAATTTTTCGATTGTTTTTGTTATGAGTGCTTCAACACGCTCATCCAAGCGCTTCTTTCCAACATCTTTTCTTGGCTTCCTAATCAAAGACGATACAAGACCAGTAGCTTCATAATCTTCAAGCCAACGGTATATTGTTGAAATATGCTTGTCGGCTATCACTGCAATTTTTTGCACATCTGCTCGTGTGCGACGCTTGGAGCCCATGGCAATCAATGGATCGATCATATTGTATATTTCAATCGCTCGTTCCCACTTGTCAGATGCTATCGCCCCCAAGTCCGGCAAAGATATTAACGGTTGTTCCAAGTCGGGGATCAACTCTATAGCCGAAACAGTTTGATAGTTGCCATCGTCCCCTTTTATCAGTACTTGCATTGCACTAACTAAATCCACAACGTGATAACGAACGCTGTCATAACAAACCGTCATGCCCGGCACAATGCGCATTGTTGATAGCTTGCTCATAGCGCTGTCCATATTCGTGTTTTCATATTTAGAGGCTTATGCAAATCACACTTTATCCACCCACGAGCGACCATACACCAAAGCGTCCAAAGCCCTTCACCTCGCAATGTTTTAGAAGAGTAACAAGCATTTAGTAAAGTTGCAGGATCAGTTTCTTCCATTTCACGCAAAGTCATCATCAACTTATCATAATGATGTGGATGAAATGATGCGAAGCGATATGACCAAAGAAATTGAACGCTTTTAAGATATTCAGTTCGAATTTCTCTTTCAGTCATAACACGAAACTCGTAGTTATTTTCCTTCGCGTAAGCTCTGGCGGCACGCAATTTTGGCTTTAATATCGACCACTGCTCAGCAAAATCTTTACGGTACTTAACCTCACACAGAAGTGGTTTACGAGTTACCAAATGCGGATCTGTTTTTTGGCTATCCCTATACGAAACCAACAAGTCTGGCGTATAACTTCTTGGATTACCAAGAGCATCCACATAATTGATTTTAACGGGCTGACTTTGGTACCACTCAACCTCATTATCCCAATGAACCAACAATAAGAGATCGCGTTCGAGTGAAGACTCAAACTCCTGCCCATTCACAGCTCCTGTGAGGCTTCTAACATTTATCGGAATGCGCCGGACACCTGTTGGTGTGCGTTCCATTTTTAGCCATGTAGTCACGAGTCGCATTTTATACCCCTATAAGCTCGGATATTCGCATAAAGCGTTCCGATTTACAGGTGGCGGCAGCAATCCGCACCCCGGCGAAATCTCAATGGCCTTGCATGGCGTTTTGTTTCTCGATGAGCTGCCGGAGTTTGATCGCGGGGTTCTTGAAGTGTTGCGCGAGCCGCTCGAATCCGGACACATCACGATTTCACGCGCCACCCGCCACGCCGAGTTCCCCGCACAATTTCAGCTGATCGCGGCGATGAATCCCTGCCCGTGCGGTTATTTCGGCCACTACAACGGACGATGCCATTGCACGCCGGATCAGATTGCACGCTATCGCGGCAAGATTTCCGGCGCGCTGCTGGATCGGATCGACATTCAGATCGAGGTGCCCGCCGTATCTCAGCAGGATCTGCTCAAACAAGCCGATGGCGAAAGCAGTACACAAATTCAGGCAAGAGTAGAGGCTGCACGCCGGCGTCAGCTGGCGAGACAAAATAAACCGAACGCGCAACTTTCCGTCACCGAGCTGGATGCGTTCTGCGCGCCCGATGCACAAGGCGAGGCGCTGTTAAGGCTGGCCATTACGCGTCTGGACTTGTCGGCGCGCGCCTATCATCGCGTGCTCAAAATGGCACGCACCATCGCTGATCTGGCACGACACGAGGCTATTCAGACCCAGCACATCGCCGAAGCGGTTCAGTATCGCCGTATGGATAAACAGTTTTAATAAAGGAAGCCATATGTTTGAACAGAAACTGATCGCCAGCATGAAAAATTTCAACCAGTTCATCCACGTCCTGTTGGCCGTGGCGCTGGGCATCGCCTGTGTGATGGTGATCTGGGATTTCGGCGCAAGGGCGCTCGATGCGTGGAACGCGGGGAATGCGACCAGCGGATTTTTTCATGCATTAGGATCGCTGTTTATTCTGTGGACACTCTCCACGCTGATCTCGGCGGAAATGAATTATCTGCAGACGGGGCGAACTTCTGTTCGTGTGTTCGTCGAGGTCGCGATGATTTCAGTGATCCGTGAAATGATCGTGCAGCCGGTGCAGGTTGTCAGCTCGTCCGGTGGAAGTGAGGCCAGCTTCAGCCCGCTCCATTACGGACTGTTGCTGACAGCGTTGCTGGTGATCGGCGTCGTTTACAGGCTGGTGAGCGAATCGCAGCCGGGTGAAACAGCGCATGAAGAAAAGAAGCTGTTGTAAGCGGAGGATGTACGATGCTGTTTGTCCCGAATTCAGGCGCGCACCCTGCGGGTTACAGCGCCACCTGCCTCATGATAAAATACCAGACTAATTTTTAGCGGGCATGACATATCGCGATGCCCGCTTCCCTCTCTTCAACCCTCCCTGTGAGCGGAGGAGGGGAAAACTCTCGCCTCAATCCTCTCCCGCAAGCGGGGGCGGAGGCAAACGAGAAAAACAATTGTCAATTTCTGAATCGCTACGCGAGCATCAATTAAGGCCGTCACCATGACTCAACACCCGATCGAAAAAATCATCCAGCAACGCATCCTGATTCTGGACGGCGCGATGGGCACGATGATCCAGCGACACAAGCTGACCGAGGCGCATTATCGCGGCACCGAGTTGGCGGGCAGTTACGCCGGCGCTCGCCGCACGTTCGCCGATCATCCTATCGATGTCAAAGGTAATAACGACCTGCTGCTGCTGACCCAGCCGCATGTCATCGGCGGCATCCATCGCGAATACCTGGCGGCGGGTGCGGACATACTGGAAACCTGCACGTTCAACTCCAACTCGGTGTCCATGTCTGACTACGGCATGGAACATCTGGTGTATGAGCTGAATGTGGCAGGTGCCCGCTTGGCGCGCGATTTGTGCGACGAATTCTCAACGGCTGACAAGCCGCGCTTTGTCGCAGGCGTGTTGGGGCCTACAGGCCGCACCGCCTCGATTTCGCCTGACGTAAACGATCCTGCCGCGCGCAATGTCACGTTCGACGAGCTGGTCGCAAGCTACACCGAGTCGATACACGGACTGCTGGATGGCGGCGCCGATATCCTGATGGTCGAAACCATTTTCGACACGCTCAATGCCAAGGCTGCGCTGTTCGCGATCGACCTGTATTTCGAGCAGCACAACGTGCGCGTGCCGATCATGATCTCCGGTACGATCACCGATGCCTCCGGGCGCACGCTGTCAGGGCAAACGACTGAAGCGTTCTGGAACTCGCTCTCGCATGCCCGACCGTTGTCCATTGGCCTGAACTGCGCGCTGGGTGCGGAGCTGATGCGCCCTTATGTGGAAGAACTGTCGCGCGTGGCCGCCTGTTACGTCAGCGCACACCCGAATGCCGGCTTGCCCAATCCGCTGTCCGATACCGGCTACGACGAAGTGCCGGAAACCACGGCGCGCCTGGTGAAGGAATTCGCCACCAGCGGTTTTCTGAATATCGCGGGCGGTTGCTGCGGCACGTCTCCTGCACATATCAAAGCCATCGCCGAGGCATTGAAAGATGTGCCGCCGCGCAAGTTACCCGACCTTGAGCACCGCTGCCGCCTGTCCGGTCTTGAACCGTTCAACATCGGCGATGACACGCTGTTCGTCAACGTTGGTGAGCGCGCCAACGTCACCGGTTCAGCCAAGTTCAAACGCCTGATTCTGGAAGGCCATTACGACGAGGCGCTGGAAGTTGCGAAGCAGCAGGTTGAAACCGGCGCTCAGGTGATCGACGTGAACATGGACGAAGCGATGCTGGACGGCGAAGCCGCGATGGTCAGGTTCCTCAATCTGATCGCGTCGGAACCGGATATTTCCAGAGTGCCGCTGATGATCGATTCGTCCAAGTGGGCCATCATCGAAGCGGGTCTCAAATGTGTGCAGGGCAAGGC
The DNA here is from genome assembly GCA_038205615.1 of Burkholderiales bacterium. Classification (GTDB taxonomy): domain Bacteria; phylum Pseudomonadota; class Gammaproteobacteria; order Burkholderiales; family Gallionellaceae; genus Gallionella. The sequence continues at coordinate 4,363 of JBBRBS010000015.1, forward strand.
AATCGTCAATTCGATCTCGCTCAAAGAGGGCGAAGAGAATTTCATCAAGTACGCCACGCTGGTGCGACGCTATGGTGCGGCGGCGGTGGTGATGGCGTTCGATGAGCAAGGTCAGGCGGATACTTACGCGCGCAAGACGGAAATCTGCAAACGCAGCTATGACATTCTGGTCAATCAGGTCGGCTTTCCGCCTGAAGACATCATCTTCGATCCGAACATCTTCGCGATTGCGACCGGGATCGAGGAGCACAACAACTACGCGGTGGACTTCATCGAGGCCTGTGCCTGGATCAGGAAGAATCTGCCCTACGCGAAGATTTCCGGCGGCGTGTCCAACGTGTCGTTTTCATTCCGTGGCAACGAACCGGTAAGGGAAGCGATCCACACCGTGTTCCTGTATCACGCAATTGGGGCCGGCATGAACATGGGTATCGTCAACGCGGGCCAGCTGGGCGTATATGAAGAAATCCCCAGGGAGCTGCGCGACGCGGTCGAAGACGTGGTACTCAATCGCAACCCGGAAGCCGGTGAAAGACTGGTCAAAATCGCCGAGACCGTGAAAGGCGGCGGTAAGGAGCTGGTCGAAGATCTGGAATGGCGTAAAGGGACGGTGCAGGAGCGTCTGACTCACGCACTGGTGCGCGGCATCACGACCTTCATCGTCGAAGACACCGAGGAAGCGCGCCTGGAGGCGAAGCTGCCGGTCGAAGTGATCGAAGGCCCGCTGATGACCGGGATGAACGTGGTCGGCGACCTGTTCGGCGCGGGCAAGATGTTTTTGCCGCAGGTGGTGAAATCCGCACGCGTGATGAAACAGGCCGTGGCGCATCTGATTCCTTACATCGAAGCGGAGAAGCTGCGTTCGGGGGACACCAGCACCAAGGGCCGAATCCTGATGGCGACGGTCAAGGGTGACGTGCATGACATCGGCAAGAACATCGTCACGGTGGTGTTGCAGTGCAACAACTTCGAAGTGGTGAACATGGGCGTGATGGTGCCTTGTCAGAAGATCCTCGACACCGCACGCGAGCACAATGTCGACATCATCGGCCTGTCCGGACTGATCACGCCGTCCCTTGAAGAGATGGCACATGTCGCCAAGGAGATGGAACGTCAGGGCTTCAAGATTCCGCTGTTGATCGGCGGTGCGACCACTTCCCGCGTGCACACCGCAGTGAAGATCGAACAGAATTATCCATCCGGCACCACGGTTTATGTCACCGACGCGTCCCGTGCGGTGGGCGTGTGCAGCAACCTGCTCTCTGACACGCTGCGCGATGACTATGTCGCGTCGATTAAAACCGACTATGCAGCCGCGCGCGAACAGCATGAATCCCGCCAATCGAAGGCCGTATACGTATCGCTCGAAGCTGCGCGTGCTCACGGGTTTAAAACGGACTGGCGCAATTACACCCCGCCGAAACCAAAGGCGCTCGGCGTGAAGGAGCTGCATGACTACAGCTTGTCCGAGATTGCCGAATACATCGACTGGACGCCGTTCTTCCAGGCGTGGGAGTTGGCCGGACGGTACCCTAAGATTTTGCAGGATGAAGTGGTGGGCATCGAGGCGTCCAAGTTGTTTGTCGATGCGAAGGCGATGCTGAAACAAATCATCAGCGAGAAATGGCTCACCGCGAACGCAGTGTATGGCCTGTTCCCGGCCAACACGGTGAACAGCGATGACATCGAAATCTACACCGACGAGACGCGTTCTAACCTGCAAATGACCTGGCACAACCTGCGTCAGCAGACTAAGAAGCCGGACAATATCCCGAACTACTGTCTGGCCGATTTCATCGCGCCAAAAAATTCGGGCGTGGCAGATTATATCGGCGGGTTCGCTGTGACCGCCGGCATCGGCATCGATGCGCATGTGGCTGAATTTGAAAAGAATAATGACGATTACAGCGCGATCATGTTGAAAGCGCTGGCTGACCGCCTGGCTGAAGCCTTTGCCGAACTGCTGCATGCACGCGTTCGCCGCGAGTTCTGGGGCTATGCCGCAGATGAAGGGCTGGACAACGATGCGCTGATTGCGGAGAAGTATCGCGGCATTCGTCCGGCGCCAGGCTACCCTGCTTGCCCTGAGCACAGCGAAAAAGGTCCGTTGTTTGAAATGCTGGATGCGCCTCGCCGTGCCGGCATTACGATCACCGACAGCTTTGCGATGCTGCCGACCGCAGCGGTCAGCGGATTTTACTTCTCGCACCCGGATGCGCAATATTTCGCTTCCGGCAAGATTACCCGCGACCAGGTCGCAAGTTACGCAGAACGCAAGGGCTGGGATATCGAAAAGGCCGAGCGCTGGCTGGCACCTGTATTAAGTTACTAATTTAAAATCAATAATTTAGGAATTAAAAATGAAACGCATCAATTTTTTACCGATGGCAGTGTTGTTGGCTGCTTTCTCAACCACCGCGTGCTCTGAACAAGCCGCGACACCCGTACCTAAAATGGAGAAGAGCAACATGAGTGAACTGATCAAGAATGACGTCAAACTGGGCGAAGGCAAAGAGGCTACACCAGGACAAAACGTATCCGTACATTACACAGGCTGGCTGTACGACGAAGCGGCAGACGACCACAAAGGCAAGAAATTCGACAGCTCACGCGATCGCGGCCAGCCTTTTGAATTCCCGCTCGGTGCAGGGCATGTGATCAAGGGTTGGGACGTGGGTGTTGAAGGCATGAAGATTGGCGGCCAGCGCACGCTGACGATTCCATCGGCGATGGGCTACGGCTCGCGCGGCGCGGGTGGCGTGATTCCTGCAAATGCGACGCTGGTATTCGACGTGGAATTGCTGGGCGTAAACTAAAACCTGCGGCCCGAACTGGCGTAGAATTCTACGCCAGACGAAACACAACGGGAGATGCATATGTTCCAGATTCGTGTTCATGGGCGTGGCGGGCAGGGTGTCGTGACTGCCGCTGAGATGTTGTCGGTCGCTGCATTCGAGGAGGGGCGCCATGCGCAGGCCTTTCCCAGCTTCGGTTCGGAGCGCACCGGAGCGCCGGTGGTGGCATTCTGCCGTATCTCGGATAAAGAGATACGCTTGCGCGAGCCGATCATGGAACCGGATGCGATCATCATTCAGGATCCCACCCTGTTGCATCAGATCGATGTGTTCGCCGGGTTGAAACTAGACGGCTACGTGCTGCTCAATTCGCATCACAGCATTGAAGAACTCGGCCTGAGCGAACTCGTCAAGGGTCGCCAGGCTGAACGATTCTGTACGCTGCCGGCAACCGAACTTGGTCTCAAGCATGTCGGTCGTCCTATCCCCAATGTGCCGCTGCTGGCCGGCTTCGCCGCGCTGTCGGGCATCATCCGTCTTGAATCGGTGATTCTCGCGATCAATGAAAAATTCTCCGGAAAAGTCGCTGCGGGCAACATCGCGGCCGCGACAGAGGCCTATAATCTGGTCAAAGAAATGATGACTGGGGGCGATCATGCTTAAACAGACCGAAGGATCCAAAGCCGTCGCCGAGGCAATTTCACTGTGCCGTCCGGAGGTGATCTGCGCCTATCCGATTTCGCCGCAGACCCACATCGTCGAAGCGCTGGGCGAGATGGTCAAATCAGGCAAGCTGACTCCCTGCGAATTCATCAATGTCGAGAGCGAGTTCGCCGCGATGTCGGTCGCCATCGGCGCCTCTGCTACGGGGGCTCGCGCCTATACTGCAACCGCATCGCAAGGCCTGCTGTTCATGGCCGAGGCGGTGTATAACGCATCGGGCCTGGGACTACCCATCGTGATGACAGTGGCGAACCGGGCCATCGGCGCACCGATCAATATCTGGAACGATCACTCCGACTCACTCTCGCAGCGCGATTCCGGCTGGATGCAGCTGTTCGCCGAGACCAATCAGGAAGCGGTCGATCTGCACATTCAGGCGTTCCGTCTGGCCGAAGAACTCTCCATGCCCATCATGGTATGCATGGACGGTTTTATCCTGACGCACGCTTTCGAGCGCGTGGATATTCCGTCGCAACAGCAGGTCGATACTTACCTGCCCCCGTTTGAACCGCGTCAGGTGCTCGACCCTGCCGAACCGGTCTCGATCGGGGCGATGGTAGGTCCCGAGGCTTTCATGGAGGTGCGCTATCTGGCTCATGCCAAGCAGATGCAGGCGATTGAGCGCATTCCGCAACTGGCCGCCGAGTTTAAACAGATCTTCGGGCGCGACAGCGGCGGCCTGATCCGCACCTATTGCACCGAAGATGCTGAAACCATCATTATCGCGATGGGCTCGGTGCTCGGCACGATCAAGGATACCGTGGACGAGATGCGCCTGGAAGGCCACAAGATTGGCGTGCTCGGCATCATCAGCTATCGCCCCTTCCCGTTGGCACAGGTGCGCGCAGCCCTGATTAACAGCAAACGTTTCCTGGTGCTGGAAAAAAGCCTCGCGGTCGGTATGGGCGGCATCGTTGCGACCGACGTGCGCATGGCGGTGACCGGAACCGGCCTGAAAGGCTTTACCGCGATCGCAGGTCTGGGCGGGCGGCCTATCACGAAAGCCTCGCTGCACAAGCTGTTTCGTGAGGCTGAAGGCGAAACGCTGCCACCCGTCACGTTCCTCGATCTGGACTGGGATGCCGTCAACAAACAACTGGAGCGCGAGCGTCAAACTCGTCGCTCCGGCCCTGTCGCCGAAAATATCCTGCACGACAAGGGGATTGTTTCGGCCAAGTTTGGTTAAGGAGTCATCATGGGATTTCAACCAGTAAAGTTCTATCAGACCGGCACGTTTACGGTGGGCAACCGTCTGCTGGCACCCATGGATCGCAGCGTGCAGGCAGACCAGACGCGCAGCAATTCGATTAACTCCGGTCATCGTGCCTGTCAGGGCTGCGGCGAGGCGCTGGGTGCGCGTTATGCGATCGATGCGGCGATGGCCGAGAGCAATAATCAGCTAATCGCGGTGAATGCCACCGGTTGTCTCGAAGTCTTCTCTACGCCTTATCCCGAATCCTCCTGGCAGGTGCCGTGGATTCATTCACTGTTCGGCAATGCGCCGGCGGTCGCCACCGGCGTCGCGGCGGCGATGAAGGTGAAAGGCCGGACCGACGTACGCGTGGTCGCACAGGGCGGCGACGGCAGCACGACCGACATCGGTTTCGGCTGTCTGTCCGGGATGTTTGAACGCAACGATGACGTCCTGTATATCTGCTATGACAACGAGGCTTACATGAACACCGGCGTGCAGCGCTCGAGCGCCACGCCGCCTGCGGCACGCACCGCGACCACGATGCCGGTAGGCCCTGAACCCGGCAACGTGTTCGGTCAGGGCAAGAATTTGCCAGAAATCGCGATGGCGCACGGCATTCCGTATGTGGCCACGGCGACCGTCGCCGATCTGCGCGATCTGGAATACAAGGTCAGGAAAGCAATGCAGATGCATGGCGCGCGTTATATCCATATTTTCGTGCCCTGTCCGCTGGGCTGGGGTACCGCATCGTGCGACACCATTCTGATGGCGAGACTGGCCAAGGAGTCCGGCATGTTCCCGGTGTTCGAAGCCGAGCATGGTGAAGTTACCGGCGTACTGAAGATACGTCGGCAGGTTCCGGTGGAAGAATATATGAAGCCGCAGAAGCGCTTCGCACATCTGTTCGGCACGCACGCACGCCCCGATATGGTGGCACGCATTCAGGCAATCGCCGACCGCAACATCCGCAAGTATGGCTTGCTGGAAGAGGAAGGAAACTGACATGTCCAAGCCATTTGCAATCACCCTGAAGCCCGGTACGTCGCTGGCGAACCTGACCGGCACCTGGCGCACCGAGCGCCCTGTGTATATCAACCGCCTGCCGCCGTGCAACAACGCCTGTCCTGCCGGTGAAAACATTCAGGGTTGGCTGTTCCACGCCGAATCAGGCGACTACGAGCAGGCCTGGCGCGTGCTGGTGCAGGACAATCCGCTGCCGGCCGTGATGGGGCGCGTGTGCTATCACCCCTGTGAAGGCGCGTGCAATCGCGGGAAACTGGACGAGTCGGTCGGCATCAACTCAGTGGAACGCTTTTTGGGCGACGAGGCCATCAAGCAGGGCTGGAAATTCGACGCACCCGCCACGTCTACCGGCAAGAAGGTGCTGGTCGTCGGCGCCGGGCCCTCCGGACTTTCTGCAGCCTACCATCTGGCGCGAAAAGGGCATCGCGTCGAAATACAGGAAGCAGGTCCGCTGGCAGGGGGCATGATGCGCTTCGGTATCCCGAAGTATCGTCTGCCCCGCGAGGTGCTGGATGCGGAGGTTGCGCGCATCCTCGATCTGGGCGTCACGCTCAGCCTCAACGCCCGCGTCGAAAACATCGAGCAGAGCATGAAACAGGGCGGGTTCGATGCGGCCTTTTTAGCGGTCGGCGCGCATATCGCCAAGCGCGCTTTCATACCCGCCGGGGATGCGGCGCATATCGTCGATGCGGTGTCGGTGCTGCGCTCGATGGAAGGTGAGGACAAGCCTATGCTGGGTCGCCGCGTGGTGGTGTATGGCGGCGGCAATACCGCGATCGATGTGGCGCGCACCGCAAAACGTCTGGGTGCGACTGAGGCGATCATCGTCTATCGCCGCACCCGCGAGAAGATGCCGGCACATGATTTCGAGGTGGAAGAGGCGTTGCAGGAAGGCGTGATGATCAAGTGGCTGTCCACGATCAAGCAGGCCGAGGAGGGTAGTCTTACCGTTGAAAAAATGGAGCTGGACGACAAGGGGGTGCCGCAGCCGACCGGCGAATTCGAGACGATGGAGGCTGACTCGCTGGTATTAGCGCTCGGACAGGACGTGGACCTGTCGCTGCTCGAAGGGGTGGCCGGACTCGAAATCAGCAACGGTACGGTGCAGGTGTCGCCCGACATGATGACAGGTTTTCCCGGCATCTTCGCCGGCGGCGACATGGTGCCCTCCGAGCGCACTGTCACCGTGGCGGTCGGGCACGGCAAGAAGGCAGCGCGCAACATCGATGCGTGGCTGCGTGGCGCAACGTATCAGCCCGTAGCGAAACACGAGATTGCCACTTTCGACAAACTCAACCCGTGGTATTACTCCGACGCCGACAAGACCGTGCGCCCGATGCTGGACATGATCCGCCGCCAGACCAGCTTCGACGAGGTACAGGGGGGCCTTAACGAGACCAACGCCTTGTTTGAGGCGCGCCGCTGTTTGTCTTGCGGCAACTGCTTCGAGTGCGACAATTGCTACGGCGTATGCCCGGACAATGCGGTGATCAAGCTGGGCCCGGGCAAAGGTTTTCAGTTCAACTACGATTACTGCAAGGGCTGCGGCCTGTGCGTGGCCGAGTGTCCGTGCGGCGCGATCAAGATGGTGCCTGAAGAGACCTGATGGGGCTGGTATCGCAACCGCTGCTGGTAACCGCATTGATGCTTGCCGTCTCCAACCTGTTCATGACCTTCGCGTGGTATGGTCACCTGAAAAACATGTCGGCATCGCCCTGGTATATGGCCGCGCTGGTCAGCTGGGGCATCGCTTTGTTCGAGTATCTGATTCAGGTTCCTGCCAATCGCATCGGCTATACCGAGCTCAACCTCGGTCAGCTGAAGATATTGCAGGAAGTCATCACGCTGCTGGTGTTCGTGCCGTTTGCAGTGATGTACATGAACCAGCCGTTAAAATGGGATTACCTGTACGCCGCGCTGTGCATGATGGGCGCGGTGTATTTTATTTTTAGAACATGAAATGACAATGAACAAACCAACACACATTCACATCCTCGGCATCTGCGGCACATTCATGGGCGGGATCGCTGCGATCGCAAAACAATCGGGTTTTCGTGTCACGGGCTGCGATGCCAACGTCTATCCGCCGATGAGCACACAGCTCGAAGCGCAAGGCATCGAGCTGATCTCCGGCTTCGGCGCGGAACAGCTTGAGCTCAACCCGGATATGTACGTCATCGGCAATGTAGTCACTCGCGGCAATGCGCTGATGGAGGAGATACTCAACCGTAACCTGCCTTATGTCTCCGGCCCGCAGTGGATGGCAGACACGCTGCTGCGAGACAAGTGGGTGCTGGGTGTGGCGGGCACACACGGCAAGACGACGACGGCCTCGATGCTGGCCTGGATACTGGAACATGCGGGACTCAATCCTGGCTTCCTGATCGGCGGCGTGCCGCAGAATTTCGACATTTCGGCACGCATTACCGAGTCGCCGTTCTTCGTGATCGAGGCCGATGAATACGACACTGCGTTCTTCGACAAACGCTCAAAGTTCGTGCATTACCATCCGCGCACCGCGATCCTGAATAATCTGGAGTTTGATCACGCCGACATTTTTGCCGATCTGAATGCGATCGAAACTCAGTTTCACCATCTGGTGCGTACCGTTCCGGGCAACGGATTGATTGTCAGCAATGGCCGCGAAGAATCGCTGGACCGCGTGTTGAAGCGCGGCTGCTGGACGCCTGTGGAACGCTTCGGGAGCGAGAGTGGCTGGCAGATCGACGCGGACAATCGCGTGACCTTGAGCGGCGAAGCGCAAGGCGTACTGAACTGGGAGCTGTTGGGCGAGCACAACCGGATGAATGCGTTGGCCGCCCTGGCCGCCGCGCGTCATGTCGGTGTGCCGGTCGCTCTGGGTCTTGAAGCATTGGGGCTGTTCAAAAATGTGAAGCGCCGCATGGAAGTAAAAGGCGTCGTGAACGGCATCACCGTTTATGATGATTTCGCCCATCACCCCACGGCGATCGACACCACCGTGGCAGGCTTGCGCCACAAGGTGGGTCCGGCCAAAATTCACGCAGTTCTTGAGCCGCGCTCCAATACGATGAAGCTGGGTGTGATGAAAGATGCACTGCCCGGCAGTCTGAAAGACGCAGACAGGGTATTCTGCTATTCAGGCAACCTCGGCTGGGATGCGCTGGGCGCGCTGGCACCTATGGGTGACAAGGCAATTGTCATCGACGATCTCGACGCGCTGATCGAAGCCATCGCAGCCGCCGCACAGCCCGGCGATCACATCTTGGTGATGAGCAACGGCGGGTTCGGCGGGATACACGACAAGCTGCTCAAGCGATTGGCGTAGTAGCTCAGATGGCGCATTGACTGCCTGCTTTCGGGCAGGCATTTTTCAACCACGATGGCCAGTTTCGAGCGTTGCGGAAGGTCAGTGTAAAAGTGATGGGCTGACGCCTTCTCGCCCGCCCCGTTTAAGCGCCAGGTTGGGCTTGCTTTTGCTGCCATTACGCATGTTGGCGCCCTTTTGCGCGCTGTCTGCGCCAGGTTTCAAGAAGCTCCGTGTTCCCGCTTGCAACTTCCAAAAGCATCTGAAGCGACAAAATGGCTCCCGGAACAATGCCCTCTTCATCGACTTCTGCTTCTGCATAGTCCGGATCGGTTGCAAGTTCAACATTCACAACCCACCAAACCTCAATCTTCTGTAGCAATTCAACTAGAACTTGGAACTGTTTCGTGTGATTCGACTCAACTTGACCCGTGACGATGTCGAAGAGTTGGTGAGCAACAAGATTCCTAGTGCTCTTGAGCTGCTCGAAGGTCCCCAAGTCGTCGTCATTTATCACTTGGTTCTCATGTAACCAATTTAGGGATGCATAGACTGGACTTTTATCGCGCGAAAGAACTTTTGTCTTGTACTCTGAGGAGACTGTCGATCCCTCTTCTGACCAGCCAATCGAGTAGAAGTCTCGGATGCGATCAACTATTGAGTTCTTAAGAATCTCAAAGGTAGTGATGAACATTGTAGCCATGAAAAGCGATGGCCTGACAACGTCTGGATCGAGAAAGCGCTCCCACCGTTCTTCGTGCGTGCTCATAAGGCCCAACCTTAAGTAGGCAGAACTATTCAAACATATGCAGGAGAGCGTTCTGTAAAAACCGTCCTGATATTTAGTAACTATATGATTTTAAAGAAAGGCAATTGATTTGTATGTCAAGCCATCCTGCATGCTCAGTACCTTAATCTTTTATGCGTGCTGGGAATTGTAGGTAGTGTATCCAAAGTTTTGTTTACCTGAAGTTCTGCAATTGGCACTTTCTTGCTGGTCGTGAACATCCGCTGCTGGTCATTCTACTCCTCGATTGGCAGTAAATCGTATTGTGTCCACCGTTGCCGGCATGTCTACGCCTCCTGTCCTTCCAGTCCTAATTCCTGTATTTTTCGCGTCAGGGTGTTGCGGCCGATACCGAGCAGAGTGGCCGCTTCGATGCGCCGTCCGTTGGTGTGATGCATGGCTTGCAAAATCAGGGTGCGTTCGAACTGTGCAACAAAGCTGCCCATGATGTTTTCATCACCGCGCTGCAAGGCTGTCTCGACCTGGCTTGCCAGCGATGCGCTCCAGTCCGTTGTCGACAGGCTTTCGACAACACTGCGCCACTCCGTGGGCAGGTCGGCAATTTCGATCACTTGCGACGGTGTCATCACGGTCAGCCAGTGACACAGGTTTTCCAGCTGCCGCACGTTGCCGGGAAAATCCTGTGCACTTAAATGGTGCAAGGTCGCTTCACTGAATTGTTTCTGCTCGACAGCCAGTTCAGCAGCACTCTTCTGCAGAAAATATTTTGCCAGCAGCGGAATGTCCTCGCGTCGCTCGCGCAGCGGCGGCAGGCGCAGCCGGATAACGTTCAGCCTGTGGAACAAATCTTCACGGAACAAACCCAGTTTGACGCGCTCTTCCAGATTCTGATGGGTTGCCGTAATGATGCGCACGTTGGCTTTGATTGGCTGGTGTCCACCGACACGGTAATAGTTGCCATCCGACAGCACCCGCAATAATCGGGTCTGCAACTCAGATGGCATGTCGCCGATTTCATCGAGAAACAGCGTGCCGCCTTCGGCCTGTTCGAAGCGCCCGTGACGCGTCGCGGCAGCCCCTGTGAAAGCACCTCGTTCGTGCCCGAACAATTCGGATTCCAGCAGATCCTTTGGTATTGCGGCGGTGTTGATCGCAATGAATGGTTTTTCGGTGCGCGGGCTATGGCGGTGCAGGGCGCGTGCGACCAACTCCTTTCCTGTACCCGATTCGCCATTGATCAGCACCGTGGCATGGGATTGCGACAGACGGCCGATGGCGCGAAAGACATCCTGCATCGCAGGCGCCTGGCCAAGAATGTCAGCCACGACTCCCAGTTGTTCAGCCTCGTTGGATTTGCGCAAACTCTGCTCCAGCGCCCGGCGGATCAAATCCACCGCGTGATTGATGTCGAACGGCTTGGGCAGATATTCAAACGCGCCGCCCTGGAATGCGGAGACGGCGCTTTCCAGATCGGAATAGGCGGTCATGATGATGACCGGAATGAGTGGATGACGCTGATGAAGCGTCTGCAAAAATTCCAGTCCGGAACGGCCCGGCATCCGGATATCGCTCACCACGGCTTGCGGCTGATGGTGACTCAAGGCTTTGAGCGCATCATCCGCTGTTGCAAAGCTTTCAAATTCGATGTCAGCACGGGTCAGCGACTTTTCCAGTACCCAGCGTATCGAGCGGTCGTCATCAATTATCCAGACAGGTTTCATAAAATTAATGACCTATAAATATATTGTTTTTGAAAAGCATGTGGCTGGTAGCTTGTAGCAAGACACGGCCACTCGCTACTGGCTACAAGCTAGCCAGCAACGGCAGCATCACCGTGAAGCGTGTACATCCGGGTTCGCTGTCGAACTCGATCGTGCCATGATGCTGGCTGACAAAGTCCTGAGCCAGCGTCAGTCCCAGTCCGTGACCGTCGGCCCGTCCTGACACTAACGGGTAAAATATTTTGTCGCGCAGTTCCGGTGCAATGCCCGGCCCGTTGTCGATAATCTGTACCATCACAGCCAGGCGATGGCGCTGCTTGAACAGCGTGACTTGTCTGGCGATGCGGGTGCGCAGCATGATTTTTCCGTGTCCATGCATCGCCTGTGCGGCATTGCGCACGATGTTGAGTATCACCTGGATCAACTGTTCTTTGTCGCCGATCAGTGCCGGCAGACTGATGTCGTAATCGCGCTGTATTTTCAGCCCTTCGGGCATCTCGGCCAGCACCACCGAACGTACGCGTTCCAGTACTTCGTGGATGTTGAGCGCGCTGTGCCGGGCATGGCTTTGCGGCGTGAGCAGCTTTTCCATCAGTGAGCGCAGACGATCCGCTTCCTGGATGATGACCTGGGTGTATTCGCGCAGAGCGGGTTTATCCAGTTCCTGTTCAAGCAATTGCGCAGCCCCGCGTATGCCGCCCAGCGGATTCTTGATTTCATGGGCGAGATTGCGCAGCAGCAGGCGATTGGCCTGAGTCTGATCCAGCATCTGTTCTTCGCGTGCCAGCTTCAGCGGCCTGTCCATCGGATGAAATTCCAGCAAAAGCCGGCTTGAGGGCAGCGGCGTGACGGTGCAGCGTACGTGCAGCTTGCTGTGGGCATGCGTCACCAGCATCAGATCATGCTCGATATAGCTGGCGCCGTTTTCCAGTGTGCGTTGCATCGCGCTGGCGAGCTGGCCGTTCTCGGTGAACACCAGTTGTAGCGGATTGCCGAGCAGATTTTTCCCGCTCACTTCAAACAGGTTTTCTGCAGCTGGATTCAGATAGGCGACCCGCAACCCGTCATCGAGCAGGATAACGGCGGTAGCCAGGTGGTCCGGTGTAAGGCAGGCGAGATCAGTCATGCAGATATATAAGCAACAATCATGCCTGACTTATTTCAGTTTGGAGATTTCTGTTTTGAGTGCGGTGACGTTTCCCTGATGCAGGTCGACTTGTTTGCTTAGGTCCTTGATCCGCTTGTCATCCTTAGGGCGATGGTCTTCACCCACTTGCAGACTTTGTTTGGCCGTACTCAGCAGTTCTTCTTCCGCTTTTAACTCATCCTCGAGGATTTTCCGGCGTGAGCCATCGCGTCCCTTTTGAGTCTCTTCATTTATTCTGGGAAAGTCATGGGGAGAGGAGCTTGCGCGCGGGCGCTCAGAATTGGTCTGTCCGGGGGCGGTCACGACTACGCGTTTACCCCCCCTGAGCGGGGCGCTGGAATAAGTTACATGCCCGTCGGCATCAACGGACTTGTATATGTCGGCCAGTGCCAGCGAGGGGATCAGGCACAACAGCAAGTATCCAAGTTTCATAAGGGTTCTCCGGCGAAAAGGCTGAATGAGTATAGGGCAAGCCTCTGCCCGTGACAAACTTTTCGCAGAGGGGCTTCGACGTTTTCAGAGCGAAAAAAACGGGGCACAAGGCCCCGTTTCATTTATGGCGCAGCAGTCTTGTTAGATGCTGTAATACATTTCAAACTCAAGCGGATGAGTCGTCATGCGCAGACGAGTCACTTCTTCCATCTTCAATGTGATGTAAGCATCGAGGAAGTCGTTAGAGAACACGCCGCCACGGGTCAGGAACTCGCGATCCTTATCCAGTGCATTCAACGCTTCGTCCAGAGAGGAACAGACGGTTGGGATCTTTGCATCTTCTTCAGGTGGCAAGTCATACAGATTCTTGTCAGCCGGGTCGCCAGGGTGAATCTTGTTGGCGATACCATCCAGACCAGCCATCATCAATGCCGCGAAGCACAGGTACGGGTTCGCAGTAGGATCCGGGAAACGTGTCTCGATGCGACGGCCCTTGTCGCTGGCGACGTGAGGAATACGAATCGAAGCGGAACGGTTCTTGGCAGAATACGCAAGCTTGGTCGGTGCCTCGTAGTGAGGAACCAGACGCTTGTAGGAGTTGGTGCCCGGATTGGTAATCGCGTTCAGTGCCTTGGCGTGCTTGATGATACCGCCGATGTAGTACAGCGCGGTTTCGGACAGGCCTGCGTAGCCGTTGCCTGCGAACAGGTTCTTGCCATCTTTCCAGATCGACTGATGCACGTGCATGCCGGAACCGTTGTCACCAACGATAGGCTTAGGCATGAAAGTGGCTGTCTTGCCATGCTGATGCGCAACGTTGTGCACAACGTATTTCAGGTATTGGGTTTCATCTGCGCGACGCACGAGTGTATTGAATTTGGTGCCGATTTCGCATTGACCGGCAGTCGCCACTTCGTGGTGATGTACTTCGACTTCGATGCCGATGTCTTCAAGGATCAGGCACATCGCGGCGCGAATGTCGTTCAGGCTGTCGACAGGAGGAACTGGAAAGTAACCGCCCTTGACTACCGGACGGTGGCCGGTATTACCGCCATCGTACTTTTCATCGGAAGACCAGGCTGCTTCTTCGGAGTTGATCTTGACCGAGCAACCGGACATGTCGATCTTCCAGTTTACCGAATCAAAGATGAAGAATTCTGGTTCAGGACCGAAGTAGGCAGTGTCGCCCACGCCGCTGGATTGCAAGTATGCTTCTGCACGCTTCGCGATGGAGCGTGGATCGCGGTCATAACCCTTGCCGTCGGTCGGTTCGATCACGTCGCAGGTGATATTCAGCGTCACGTCTTCTGTGAATGGATCGAGGTAAGTCGTCGCAGGATCCGGCATCAGCAGCATGTCGGAGGCTTGAATGCCCTTCCAGCCGGCGATCGAAGAACCATCGAATGCATGACCTTCTTCAAACTTGTCCATGCCGACGTATTTCGCAGGCACGCCAACGTGCTGTTCTTTGCCGCGTGTATCGGTAAAACGGAAATCCACGAACTTAACGTCGTGGTCTTTAATCATTTGCAACACATCATTTGCCGACAACGACATATCTATCTCCCAAAGTATCAATCAAACAGTGAATTACAACAAAAATTCCAGATGCAGAAGGCGTGACTACCCTGTCTGCGCACCAAGGCGGCATTGTGCCATAAGCCCGTGAAGTAACACAAAAATAAATCGCACCAAATAGGGGCGGGAAGCGCTCCAAATCGGTGCATATAGTCAGTGTGCGTTGTGAATACGGATCGTGCGGAACAGCGGATCATCGCGAAGCAGCTCGTCACAGCGCGCCTGTAACGCACGGGCTTGATCGTGCGCATCGGCCGGCAGGTACAACTCCGCATCCACGCGGCCTTCGAGATAATGAAACACCACGCGATTATTCAGCAGGCTGGCGTCATTCAGTCGCTCGGCCAACTGGGCCAGCAGTTTAGGCCTGCCGGGTAGTTTGGCATTGTGGCCGGCTTGCATATCGTCTTCCGGATCGATGTGTACCATTACGTCCAGCACGTGGTGGTTCATCAGTACCGCATTGCGCGCCGTTTCGGCGATGTAATGACCTTCGGATACGCTGATCTTCGGGTCGACCAGTATGTGCGCATCAACTAACGCATTGTCCGCCATCTTTCGGGTACGCAAATCATGCAGTCCCCGCACCCCGTGCGTGCCCAGCAGCGTTTGCCGGATCGCCTCCACTTCTTCAGCCTCGAGGCCGGTATCGATGAGTTCAGACAGCGCTTCGAGCGCCAGTTTGCCACCCATATGCGCGATCATCACGCCCACCACCGCCGCTGCGACCAGATCCAGGAAGGTGTAGCCCAGCAGGTTGCCGACAATTCCGACCACCACGACCAGTGACGAGGCAGCGTCAGAACGAGCGTGCCACGCGTTGGCCACCAGCATCTGCGAGCGTACCCGGAGCGCCACTGCCAGCATATAGCGGAACATGCCTTCTTTGGCGATCAAGGCAAAGATCGCGATGGACAGCCCCAGGGGGCTGACCGCCTGCAGTGTGCCGGGATGTTGCAGGCGCATTGCCGCCGCGACCAGCAAGCCGACACCCAGTGCTGCCAGAAAAACGCCCAGTATCAGCGTGGCTGCGGTTTCAACCCGGGCATGTCCGTAAGGGTGGTTGGCATCCGCATGGCGATTGCCGTGTCGGTTGGCGTACAGCACAAGCACATCGGACAGTAAATCCGACAGCGAATGCAGGCCATCGGCCATCAGTGCCTGTGAATGCGCGAAAAATCCACCGATGACCTGAAATATCGTCAACAGCAAATTGATGAAGATGCTGACCCAGGTACTTTTTTGCGCAGCAGCGAACCGTTCGGGGTGGGCGGGCTCGAAAACTTCTTTATCGGCAGATGAATGTTGCGTGTGATTTTTCATTTCGATTGGGCTAGTATGCGACTCTGATACGCAGCATAACATTTGTGCATGATTCGTTAAAGAATACACAAATCCAAAATACGAAACGTTACAGGAAAAACATCATGGGAAATATCACTGCCATTCTGCAAGCCGGTCAACAGCGCGCCAAAGATAAGAACCTGCCTTATGAAGGCGCGCTGTATCCCGATGAGGCCTATGAGCTTTTGCAAACCGCACCCGGCGCGAAGCTGGTGGATGTGCGTTGCCGTGCCGAGCTGGACTGGGTCGGGCGTATCCCGAATGCGGTCGAAATCGAATGGATGAGTTATCCGGGTATGAAACCAAACCCGAACTTTACGGCGTCACTCGAACAGCAAGTCGACAAGGAAGCGCTGGTGCTGTTCATCTGCCGCAGCGGCGCGCGCTCCAATGCTGCAGCCATCGCTGCCACCGGGGCCGGTTACCGCGATTGCTACAATGTGCTTGAAGGTTTTGAAGGCGACAAGGATGTCAGCGAACATCGCAATGCTGTGGATGGCTGGCGTGTAGCCGGTTTACCCTGGGTGCAAAGTTGATCCGGAAATATCGACTGTCAAAAAACCCTGATGAATCCGGCCGGAATGATGCCCGTCAGGCATCATTTTCTATCACGGCCGTTTTTCTCCGCAGGCAATATTCCACAGTGCATGCTCGGCGCTGTCAGGCTGAACAACCGCCCATTTATCGGGTGTGTTGCTGCTGTAGATGATTTCTCCCGCTCCCATGTTGCCTGAATGAGCTGACCTTGCGATTATTCTGGATTTCTTGTTGAAGCAGGCATATTCGCGCTGAATCTTCATCGACAAATAGCTCATGTCGCCCAAAGCGCGCGGCGCCTTCAAGTCGAACAATCCCCACATTTTGTTGTGCTTGCCATGCTGAATATTGGCAACATCCACGTAGGCGGTTTGGGCGGCGTTCTCGCCGATGCTTTGCCATTCGGCGCAGGCATTGGTCGTCAGAAACGTAAGGATGAGTGCCAGCAGGTATTTTAACATTTAAAATAACAAATAAAATCAGATAGTTGTAGTTTATTGCGACTATGCGTTGGCCAACATCGGGAACAGTCCACGTAAACCGCTGGCCATCATCTCGACAGCCATTGCGGCCAGGATGAATCCACCGACACGTTCGACCACGTCCAGCGTGGATTGATGAATTTTCTTTTCTGCCTCACAGGCCATATGGAAAGTAATCCAGCATGCGGCACCTACGATCAGAATAGGTGCGACGACATGGATCAGGTCAGCATAGCTATGCCATGTGCTGTTGCCCATGACATAGCTGAAGGCCGCAGGACCTGCTAACAGGGGGATCGCCAGCGGCTCGATGGCGGCTTCCCGCACACCATATCCGGGCGTGACCGAGGGCAAACCCTTGAAGGTCGATTCCTTGCCAAGCACCATCGCGATTGCCAGCAACAGGACAATAATTCCGCCGCCGACTTGCATCGCGCCGAGTGAGACCCCGAGCAAACCCAGAATAGGCATGCCCATAAACGTGGCTACCAGCAATGCCAGCGTGACGCTTGCGCCTATCGTCCTGGCAAAGCGCAACTTGCCGGGCAGATCAAGCCCGTCGGTTGCGGCGAGAAAAATGGGCACCATCGAAACGGGCCCAACCAGCACCAGCAGCGCGATGGTCTTCTTGAGGGTCAGCGCTGAAATTGAAAGCATGATTTATTCCTGGTTGTTGGGCAGCCTGTTAAATGTAATCGATGGTCAGCGGGGCATGGTCGGAAAACCGTTGTTCCTTGTAGATGCTGGCCGAGTGCGCGCGTAGCGCAAGTGCCGGCGTGGCGATCTGGTAATCGATGCGCCAGCCGACGTCTTTCGCCCAGGCTTGCCCCCGGTTTGACCACCAGGTGTAGGCTTCGAGTTCAGGATGGACGCGGCGAAATACATCGACGAACCCAGCCTCATCAAACAAATGGGTCAGCCAGGCGCGCTCTTCAGGCAGAAATCCGGAATTTTTCCGGTTGCCGCGCCAGTTTTTAAGGTCGATCTCTTTATGTGCAATATTCCAGTCGCCGCATACCACCACTTCGCGGCCGCTGGCGCGCAGTTCGCGCAGGTGTGGCAGGAAGGCTGCCATGAAGTTAAATTTGACCTGCTGCCGCTCCTCGCCGCTGGAGCCGGATGGCAGGTACAGCGATACCACGCTGTAATCGGCAAAATCCGCGCATACATAACGCCCTTCCGCGTCAAATTCGGCTATGCCGAGACCCACCGTGACTTGCTTTGGTAATTCGCGGCAATAGATGCCTACCCCGCTGTAGCCTTTCTTTTCGGCGTAATGAAAATAGCCGTGGTAACCATGTGGCCTGAGCATCTGCTCGGTCATGTCGGCGGCTTGCGCCTTGAGTTCCTGCAAACAGATAACGTCTGCATTTTGCAGTGCCAGCCACTCAAAAAAACCTTTGCTGGCGGCGGAACGGATGCCGTTTAAATTGACAGAGATGATGCGCACAAAATTTCCAATGCAATGAGTGAGGGCACGAGATTATAATGAATCTCTCTGTCCTATCCCACTCAGTTCTCTGCCATGTTCAATTTCAGACAAGATTTTATTCGTTTTTCCGTTCAAAAACAGGTGCTGCGCTTCGGCGAATTTCAAACCAAGGCCGGACGGATGTCACCGTATTTTTTCAACGCCGGCTTGTTCAATGACGGCGACTCGATGCGTAATCTTTCGCAGTTTTATGCCCAGGCCATTCTGGCGGCCGAAATTCCGTTTGACATGATTTTCGGCCCCGCCTATAAAGGCATACCGTTGGCCACAGGGGTTGCCATCGCACTGGCAGAACAGGGCCGCAATGTGCCCTTTTGCTACAACCGCAAGGAAGCCAAGGATCACGGTGAAGGCGGTACAACGGTAGGCGCTGCGTTGCAAGGGCGGGTGCTGATCATCGACGATGTAATTTCTGCGGGCACATCGGTGCGTGAGTCGATCGAATTGATCCGCGCGGCGGGTGCCGAACCCTGTGCGGTCGTGATCGCGCTGGACCGTATGGAACGTGGATTGAGCGATTTATCCGCCGTACAGGAAGTCAGGGAAAGCTATGGCATTCCGGTGGTGGCGATCGCCACGCTGAACGACCTGCTGGGTTTCTTGCAGGATGAAGCCGAAATGCTGGAAAATTTGAGCGCGGTACGCGCGTATCGGGATCTTTTTGGAGTGGAAAATGACTAAAACGACTGCTGGCTTTCAATCGGGTCTGTTAATTACGCTGCTAGCCGGTCTGGTCTTCAGTTTGCCGGCCGCTGCCAAGATGTATAAATGGGTGGATGACAAGGGCACGACCCACTATGGCGAGACCATCCCGCCTGAATATGCGAACAAAGATCGCCAGCTGCTCAATAAATCCGGGGTGGTTGTTAAAACACAGGACATTCTGACGCCGGATGAGCGGCGCGCTCAGGAAGCAGAGTCGGTGAAAATCCGCGCAGGAGAGGCCGCTATAAGAGATCAGCGGCTGCATGACAAGTCGCTGACTGACACTTACAGCAGCGTCGATGAAATTGAACTGTCCCGCAGCCGTAACCTGCAGCAAGTCGATGCGCGCATCAACAGCATGAATTCTCAGGTCAAAACGGCCGGTGACAGTTTACTCGGTTTGCAAAAGGATGCGGATAATCGAAGCAAATCCGGCGCCAAAGTGCCCGCCTCGCTGCATGAGGACATCAAAGACGCGCAGGATAAACTGGGTCAGTTGAAGCGGGATCTGGAGAAGTACAAGGCCGAAAAGCAGGCAGTAGATGCGCGTTACAATGCGGATAAGGCGCGTTACAAGGAATTGACCGGAAAATAACTACAGCGGTTCAAACTGACCGGTCGTGTTGTTATATCCCAGCAGTTGACCCTGTTTGATATCGAAATACCAGCCGTGAATTCTGAGCGTCTTCGCCGCGACGCGTTGCGCGATCCATTGGTAGGTGAGTAAGTTTTCCAGCGAAACGAGAATGGCGCGCTGCTCGCATGCACGCTGGCGTTCCTCGGTGCTGGCATCGGCATAGTCACGTTCCACACTCACACGCGCAGACTCAGCCAGCTTCATCCAGTCATCAATAAAAGAATCCGGGTTGGAGGTGCCGCCGGGTTGCATCAGCGTTTGAATTCCGCCGCAGTGCTCATGCCCCAGCACCACGATGTGTTCTACACCCAGGTTGCATACGCCATATTCGAGGGCCGCAGTGGTTCCGTGGTGACCGATTCGCTCCTCATTCGGCGGGACAAGGTTGGCCACGTTGCGCACCACGAACAGTTCACCCGGTGCACAATTGAAAATGATGGCGGGATCAACCCTTGAATCGCAGCAACCGATGATCAAAAATTTCGGCTTTTGCCCCTCCGCAAACAGGCGAAGGTACTCGATATCATCGCTCGGGAAATGATTGTCGCGAAAACGTAAAAATCCTTCGATCAGCGGTTGCGGCCAGCTCATAGGATGCTTGCCAAATTGCAGATTTTCACTCATGCCGCCATCAAGCGTTGCAGTGCTTCATGATACTTGTCCGCCGTCTTTTGCAGCACGTCTTGTGGAACACGGGGCGCCGGTTCCTGCTTGTCCCAGCCCGAAGATTCCAGCCAGTCGCGCACGAACTGCTTGTCGAAGCTGGGCGGGTTGCTGCCCACCTGATAGTCTTCTGCAGGCCAGAAACGCGACGAATCGGGTGTCAGAGCTTCGTCGATCAGATACAGCTTGCCCGCTTCATCCACGCCGAATTCGAACTTGGTATCGGCGATGATGATGCCTTTGGTCGCAGCGTAATTGGCCGCTTCCACATATAAAGCCACCGTTGCATCGCGAACTTCTGCCGCACGCGCTTCGCCCAGCAATTCTACGGCTTGTGCATAGGAGATATTTTCGTCGTGATCGCCTACCGCAGCCTTGGTGGACGGTGTGAACAACGGTTGCGGCAGCTTTTCAGCTTCACGCAAACCCGCTGGCAGAGCCAGTCCGCAGATGGTGCCGGTTTTCTGATAATCCTTCCAGCCTGAGCCCACCAGATAGCCGCGCACGATCGCCTCGATTGGCAATGGCTTGAGTTTCCGGGTCACAAAAGAACGGCCGCGCACCTGCGCCTGCTCCGCTTCACCCTTCACCACGGATTCGGGTTTGATGCCGGAGAGGTGGTTGGGGATGATGTGGCCTAATTTTTCGAACCAGAAATTCGACAAGGTGGTGAGCACTTCGCCTTTGCCGGGAATCGGGTCGGGTAAAATCACATCGAACGCCGACAAGCGGTCGGTCTGCACGATCAACAAATGTTGTGCATCGACTTCGTAGAGATCGCGCACTTTGCCGCGATGCAACAGAGGCAGGCTGGTTAAATTGGATTCGTGCAGTGCAGACATGGCGCTTCCTTGGTAAAACAATTGATAACTATCAATTATCAATTGGTGGTTATGGCAATTCGGGCAAAACGGTCTGGGCAATCGCAACCGCCTGTTTTTTGCGATACTCGGTCAGGCTAAGTGCAAGTTTAGCATCGCTTAATGCCAGCATGGAAATCGCAAACAACCCTGCATTGGCAGCGCCAGCTTCACCGATCGCGAACGTCGCAACCGGAATGCCCTTTGGCATTTGTACGATGGATAACAGTGAATCCATGCCTTTGAGATACTTGGATGGAATCGGCACACCCAGAACTGGCAGCGTAGTCTTGCTGGCAATCACACCCGCCAGATGCGCGGCACCGCCGGCGCCGGCGATAAAGCATTGAACGCCCTGATCGCTGACCTCTTTGATGTATTCAAGCAGCAAATCCGGCGCACGATGTGCAGAGATCACTCTCGCATCGTAGCTTACACCAAAATCCTTCAACTGTTGTGCGGCCTGGCTCATGACCTCCCAGTCATTACTGCTGCCCATGATAATTGATACGAGCGGTTTTGACATGTTGACTCCTCCCTCTCTACAATCCTCTCCCGCATGCGTGCGAGGAGGTGAGCGAATTGCTTCGCAAATTTTAGTTTATGCGGACGTGAAAATGCCCCCATACCCGGGGGCATTGCAGGGTGTTACGCGCCCTTGTGGTATCCCACCAGACGATCGACTTCGTTCTTCGATCCCATGATGACTGGCACACGCTGATGCAAGCCGGTAGGTTGCAGTTCCATGATGCGTTCACGACCTGTAGAACATACGCCGCCAGCTTGTTCGACGATGAATGACATCGGGTTCGCTTCGTACATCAGGCGCAGCTTGCCCGCTTTGCCCGCTTCCTTGTTGTCGAACGGATACATGAAGATACCGCCGCGTGTCAGGATGCGGTGAATTTCAGCAACCATGGAAGCGACCCAACGCATGTTGAAATTCTTCTCGCGGCCGCCGTCCTTGCCCTGAATACATTCTTCAACGTAGCGCTGAACTGGCTCTTCCCAGTAACGACGGTTGGACATGTTGATCGCGAATTCTTGCGTATCAACCGGAATCTGCATGTCAGGATTGGTCAGGAAGAAGTCGCCCACGTCGCGGTCCAGCGTGAAGCCGTTTACGCCGT